>JBDKJI010000151.1:0-6654 GCA_039796655.1 Chlamydiota bacterium
TCTTTCCAATGGAGAATCGATCGATCGCTTGTCGAAACCTGAAGATGTTGGTCTGCAGAAGAGTCAACGTGCGCTTCTCCTGAGATGACTTGAACTCCTTGCGGTAGAGCCACAAGGGAGGTTGATACGACAATCATCCACGTTAAGACAGGAACTTTTCGAAATGAGTGCTTCATTCAATCCCCTGCTGTATATCAACAATATATTGCACTTTGGCCTTGCCAAAGTGCAATATATTTTTGACAAAAAAGACTTCAGGTGGAAGTGGTATATTCCACTCGATATGCCCGCTCTTTTACAAGCAAATCGATTTTGTCTTTAAAGGCAGCACCAAGCTTTACACCCCATTTACTGTCGATCGAAACAGTGGCTACCTTTCTGATACCGTCATGAAATCGTATTTGTACGGCTGTTTTGCCGGGGTGGGAGCGAAAGAGATCTTTCAAAGCCAAGATTTCACTCATTTGGACTGTCTGAACATTGATTTCCAATGCAACGATCGCAGAACTTTCTTCTTCACTCACTGCATTCCTCTTCCATTTGGGTTCCGTAGCGCGGGCGTGCGCTTGCATCTTCAAACGCTCATACACGTTGTCAACTTCGGTGATTTTTGCCTCATTCAGCACTTCGAGCGCTTCAATATGCTTACATGACAGGTGCAACGCGCCTTCTTTACGCTCTATTTGAATGACAGAGTACAAAAGCGCCCCTTCTTTAATAAAAGCGATCTTCTCCTCGTAAAGATCTGACCAAATGGGTAACTCTATCCTCTCTTCACCATCACTCACATGCAAAATAGCAAATTTACGCTGGCTTTTCGATGATACTTTAATGACAACAGTATCGATCACAAAAGCGGAACGCACCACAGTGGCATCCGGCAAATTGCCAAACTGTGCAAAAGGGACACAAGAGAGGCGAGGGAAGAGGTGTCGAAATTGATCCATAGGGTGCCCTGTTACATAGAGCCCTAACAGTTCTTTTTCACGAATGAGTCTTTGCATAGGCGTTGTTGGCTGAGGCACACTTGGAGGTGCTGCGAACGGTTTTGTGGGCTCTTCAATCAATGAAAACAGGTTAAGAACGCCCAATTTCTCGTCAGTTTCTTTGCTATTTGCCTCATCGAACATGGCCTCAATGCTAAGACGCATCGCATCACGTGACCATCTTGTAAAATCAAAAGCTCCCGCTTCGACGAGTAATTCCACTTGTTTTTTACCTATCCTGCTCTTGTCGATTCTCTGAATGAATTCATAGAGACTTGAAAAAGAACCCCCTCGTTTTCGTTCCTCTAAAATTGCCTCTACCACGTTCGTGCCCACTCCCTTAATCCCAGACATAGCAAAGCGGATGCCTCCATCAGCCACAACAAAAGAACGACCCGCCACATTAATATCGGGCGGAAGCACGGAGATATGCATTGCCTTGGCTTCGCTGATGAACTTGGCCACTTTGGTTGTATCATCTCGATCACATGTCATGAGAGAGGCCATCCACTCGCCGGGATAATTGGCTTTGAAATAGGCAGTCGCGTAGCTCAGATAGCCGTAGGCAGCCGCGTGCGACTTATTGAATCCGTATGAGGCAAACTTTTCGATCTTATCGAAGATACGCTCGGCAATTGCTGCCTCGATGCCTTTTTGGGCTGCCCCTGAAAGAAATTTTTCTCTTTGGCGGGCCATCTCTTCTTTGTCTTTTTTCCCCATCGCCCTGCGAAGCACGTCACCTTCGCCAAGAGAGTAGCCTGCCAAGACGCTTGCGATCTGCATCACTTGCTCTTGGTACACCATGACCCCGTACGTCTCCGCCAAGATGTCGTGGATCAGGGGGTGGTCAATCTCAATCGCCTCTTTACCGTGTTTGCGAGCGATGAAAGAAGGGATCATATCCATCGGCCCAGGACGATAGAGCGCTCCAACGGCAATGATCTCTTCAAACGTATCAATATGTAATTGTTTGGCAAGCTCTTGCATCCCTCCCGATTCGAGCTGGAATACGCCGAGAGTTTTGCCGTGGTTCAAAAGTGCATATGTTTTGATGTCATCTAAGGGAAGGTTGATCCAATCAATCCGCTTACCTTTAGAATCTGCAATTGCATCGACGCATGCTTGGATTGAAGTAAGTGTTTTCAACCCAAGAAAGTCGATCTTCAGCATGCCGACCATTTCGACTTGCTTCATAGCGTACTGCGTTACGACCATGTCAGAATCTTTCGCTGTACAAACGGGGATAAGATCAGTGATTGCAGAGGCTGATATAATAAGACCAGCAGCGTGCGTGCTGGTGTTTCGAATGGAGCCCTCGGCCAACAGAGCCATGTCGAGAAGACGCCCCACTTCTGGATCTTCTTGTCTGAGTCTGGCAAAGGTGGGATCAATCTGGAACGCCCCCTCGAGCGTCATTGTAGGATCTTCAGGAACAAGCGCGGCAATCTCATTGACTTTTGACAACGCAATATTCAAAACCCGTCCCACGTCGCGAATCGCCATCTTCGCCTTCATGGTGCCAAACGTAATAATCTGAGCTACCTTGTCTTTCCCATATTTCGCCACGACATAGTCAATCACCTCTTGTCGTCTGTCCATACAGATATCGACGTCGATATCGGGATACGACACCCGTTCTGGGTTGATGAACCTTTCGAAGAACAAGTTGAATCGAAGCGGCTCAATATCTGTAATCCCGATCAAGTACGAAATGATAGACCCTGCTGCCGATCCACGACCGGGGCCCATGGGAATACCACGCTTTTTTGCCCAAGCAATAAAGTCGTAGACGATGAGCATGTAATCGCACATCCCTTTGGACGAAAGGATCTGAAACTCATAGGCAAATCGATCCAAGACAACCTGCATTGGGTCTTGCCCAGGATATTTGGCACCGACAGCAGCCAGCTTTTCGCCCGTATAGCGCACTGGGATGGCAGCCTGGGCCAGACTATAGAGATACGCTTCGGCCTCTTGGAGTCGCTCTTTTTTTGTAAAAGATTGCCCCTCCAGCGAAGGGGGAATGAAAACGGGATAATGCTTTGCCTTAAAATCGAGTAAAACGCCACAGCGTTTTGCGATGATTTCAGTTGCCTCCACAGCTTCGGGTAAATCGGCAAATAACAAAGCAATCTCTTCAGGCGATTTAAAATACAAATCGCGTGCCAATGCCACTTCTCTCTTCGGATTGGGCAACCGACTCTTGGGGTTACCCCGCGAATCGCGTTCCCAAATTTCAATGGGCTCCCCTGATTGCACATTGAGCAAAACTTCGTGCGCCTGCCAGTTTTGCGGATCCAAATAATGGATGTCATGCGTTGCGACAAGTGGGATATGCAATTCTTTGGCAATTTCTACCAAGCGGCGATTGACCATCCCTTCTTGTGTCTGCCGTTCTTCTGCTTTCTGTTTGAGCCAAGATTCCCCGTCATAGGCTCCTTCTGCAAACACATGTCTTTCAATTTGCAGAAAAAAATCAGCGCCAAAACAATCGAGATACCACTTCGCTTCGCTGATATCGGCACCGCTCTGAGCTGGATGTAAAATCGCTTGTCCGATTGGACCATCGATGGGTCCCGATAGACAAATCAATCCCTCCTTATGCGCTAGTAAACGCTCCTTATCAATCCGAGGCTGGTAATAAAATCCCTCCAAAAATCCGATCGATGACAATCGGCACAAATTCTGAAATCCAATCTCATCTTTGGCAAGCAGTAAAATCGGATACCCGCTCGGCACGCCAACAACGCGCTTCTTGTCAGAGAGGCGGCCCGGCGCGATCCAAATTTCGCAACCTAGGATCGGTTTGATACCGGCAGCTTTACACGCCTTGAAAAAATCAACGGCGCCATACAGATTACCTGTATCTGTAATCGCTAACGATTTAATATTAAATGATTTACACCGATCTACAAGCCCTTGAATCGACGCTGTGGAATCGAGCAGCGAATACTGAGAATGAACATTGAGGGGGACCCACGACATAACGTTCAATGTAACAGATACGGACCAAAAATCCAATCGGTTACGAGACTGCTTTTTCTCCACCTTCAGGTATTGCATACCTTGGGTTTGTCTTGATCGACCACATAGGAATCATGACGAGAATGCTGAGCACGCTGCAGCCGAGCAATGTGAGAAAATAACTCTCCCAACCCCACATCTTCATGACTGCGCCCAAAGGGCCCCCTGCACATGCCGCACCAAGATAAGCAAAGCAGCCAGCAAAACCCGTCGCTGTCGCTGCTGCTTTCTTATGAGACAGCTCTGCCGTGACCATGCCGATCAACATTTGCGGTCCGAAAATAAAGAATCCAAATAAGAAGAGAAATAACGAGTCAAACACAGGCCAGGGGGTGGCAAACGTCTTGAACGCAAAGAGAACCAAAATAATACCGAGGGTATAGATCACATTGACAGGGTTTCTTTTGCCTTTAAACCACACATCCGAAGACCACCCTGCCATCAAGCTGCCAAAAAAACCGCCAATTTCAAACCAGAACACGCAAGCTCCAGCCACAGGGATCGAATAATGTTTTTCTTCAATTAAATAGACCATACTCCAGTCATTGACGGCTGTCCGGATCACATAGATAAAAAAGTAGGCCATCGCCATGATCCAGATGTAGCGATTTGAAAGGACGTAGGTCCACAAAATCTCTTTTGTCGAAAGAGTCTTTTCTGAATCTCTAAGGGCCTGACCCGAAGCTTCTTCACCACGGAACTTCTCGATCGAAGGCAAGCCCAATGACTGAGGCGTATCACGGAGCCTATCCATAATGAAAAAGCCCACCACAATCGCGAGCAACGCAGGAATATACATCGCTGTCCGCCAACCGAAATAGTGAGTCGCATACGCCATCACGACTGGGATGACAGCCCCTCCTAAATTGTGAGCGGTATTCCAAATACCCCACCAACGCCCACGCTCGGACTGAGAATACCAGTGGGTCAAGAGGCGCGCGCATCCCGGCCATCCCCAGCCCTGAAAAATACCGTTCAACCCCCAGAAAATCGCAAACGCCCACCAAGTCGCAGACAATCCAAAACAAAGGTTAAAAATGCCTGTGAGAATGAGGCCGATTGACATGAAATAACGGGGATTGGAGCGATCGCCAATGATGCCCGAAAGAAATTTACTCGCTCCGTAGGCCAAACTCAAAATGCTGCCAATCAAGCCGATTTCATACTTACTCAACCCCAGCTCAATCTGCATGGCTGGGATTGCGTACGTGAAGCTTTTTCTTGTGAAATAGTAAAATGCATACCCTACATACATCGCGTAGAACGTGCGAAGACGCCAATAGCGATAATTTTTTTTAACGAGGGACTGATCTTGAATCTCTTCGATTGTAGGAGGCGGCTTAATGAAATCCAAAACGCTCATGAAAGCACCAAAATTCAGTCAAAACTGGCGGGCACAAGACTAACGAGGTGCTAAGCCTTCTGTCAATCCCTAATTGGTTGAAAATAAATTTTTATTTGTATACCTAGGAGAAAATGGCCGAGCAAGATCAATGGATACTCAGTTTCTTGCATCGGAACTTAACACGTCTCTACCGTTTTCTGGGAGGCAAAGATCAGTGCGCTAAAACAGCACGCTGTTTTGGCGAGTCATTACGCACTTTGCAAACCAAAGATCGTAGCCAAGATTATGTTTTTTTATGCGAGTTATCCCGTCTATGGCAAACGTTACTGGCCCAAACCAGCCAGTTACCCCAAAATCATCCGCTATACACGCCTTTGCTCAAGGTGATCCAGACAATTGATGGTTACCCAGAAGGTTCGACCCACTCATTGGGTTATTATCTTTCGGAACATGCCGGAGAGGCCAATTGGGTGCCGTTTCCCTACATGGAACTCATGCAATCGCTCCACAAAGCGCACATAAAAGATCCTGCCCACAGCACTCTTGCAAAATGGGTGAAATCGATCAATCAACTTTACTGAGATCGAAGTTTAAGGTTATACTCAGGCCTCCATGACAAAGGTGCAATCCCCGAAGGGAACCTACGATATCCTACCTCAGTCCACCCAAGGCCAGCCCTGGCAACAATCCCATGTATGGCAAGAGCTAGAAGCGCGCTGTCGCCATATGGCCGCCCTGTATAATTACGCCGAGGTGCGCACACCCATCTATGAAAGAACGGAGCTCTTTGATCGAGGTGTGGGAGAAACCTCTGACATTGTCTCAAAAGAGATGTTCACATTCCTCGATCGAGGCGAGCGTTCGATGAGTCTAAGACCTGAAGGAACCTCCTCAGTCATGAGAGCATTTCTAGAAGGAGGACTGCCTCAGCTCGGCACGATGCACAAGCTATTTTATATCGGGCCTATGTTCCGCTACGAACGACCCCAATCGGGACGCTACAGGCAACACCATCAATTCGGTGTTGAAGCGATCGGATCGCCCCTGCCCGAACAAGACGCTGAAGTGATTGAGTTACTAGTCCGGCTTTACCAAGGACTCGGCCTTAAAGAGATCGAGGTGCATTTAAATTCTGTGGGAGACCTAGAAAGTCGCGCTCATTACAGGACTGCTCTAGTCAACTACTTACAACCAAAGCGCCATGCATTATCAGAAGATAGCCAAGTGCGTTTAGAAAAAAACCCCCTCCGCATTCTCGATTCCAAAGATCCCACAGACAAAGAAATTATCGCAGAGGCC
>JBDKJI010000152.1:0-3629 GCA_039796655.1 Chlamydiota bacterium
GCCAACATCCCCATCATCGCAGCTCTCTTCACATTCTCTCTTTTCTTAGGGTACGTTTACGAACGACAGCGCGCTCTCATCGCTCCAATGGGACTCCACGCCATGTTTAACGGCATCAGCGTGCTCAACCTGTACTTCTTCGGTGGCTACACCTACTTCCCACTTTGATGGAACAACAAGCAAGCGTTATCCCCTTTTCCTTGCGATCGTACGGTTTGACTGATATCGGCGCAATTCGGCAAAACAACGAAGACGTCTATACAGCAGCTCACGATTGCAATTTTTTTGCGCTCGCCGACGGCATGGGGGGACATTTGGCAGGCGAAGTTGCAGCCCAAGAGACAATCAGCTTTCTCACTGAGCACATCCGACAACAACGATTAAGCAGCTGTACCGAATGGATCATTGAACTCAGAGATGCCATTGAGCGTGTCAATCGTCACGTATATCGGATGGGGCGATCGGAAAAATCGCTCTCTGGGATGGGCACAACTTTGTGCTGCATGGTTTGGACCGCAGACGGCGTTGTCTACGCGCACGTCGGCGATAGTCGCGTCTATTTATACAGACAACAAAAACTCACCCTTCTCACCCAAGATCATTCTCTACTCACCCGCTGGTTTGGCTCTCGCCGCTACGCCAACATGCCTAAAGGAGGCTCTGCCTACAAACATGTCATCACTCGATCCATCGGCACAGGTCCCAAAGCAAATCCTGAAGTCGCAAGCGTCGCAACAGAACCACATGATCTGTTTTTCTTATGCTCCGATGGCCTGACCGACGTCGTGTCGCTAGCCGAAATGGAATCTGTTTTAAATCAAACAACAGATCTTGAGCAAGCCGGTAAAAAATTAGTTGAAATAGCCAAAATTAAAGGCAGTTCTGATAACATGACCGTCCTTTTAATTGGCCGGAACTGAAGTGTCAAAAATTTATCTTGATAACAACGCAACTACGCAACTAGACCCAAGAGTCTTGCAAGCGATGCTCCTAGACTTAAACGGCCCCCCAGGCAACCCCTCCAGTCAGCACGCTTTCGGGCAAAAAGCACGCCAATACCTTCTAGAATCAAGAGAAACGATCGCAAGCTACTTCGGCATCAAACCCAATGAAATCGTTTTTACAGCCAGCGGCACAGAGGCCATCAACCTGTTTCTGAGATCGCTACCCAAAGGGGCCCACCTCATTACCAGCGATGTGGAGCATGCGAGCCTTTTTAAAACAGCGCAATTCATTGAATCTCAAGGAGTTATAGTTACACCTTTAAATGTCGGCAAACAAGGCATTGCCACGCCCGAGGCGATTGAAGCGGCAATACGCCCCGATACAGCTGCGATTGCGCTCGGCGCAGCGAACGGCGAAACGGGGGTAAAACTCGATCTAGCTAGAGTCGCTGCGCTCGCCGAAAAGCGAGGCATCCCCTTGTTGATCGATGCTGTTGCCTACATCGGAAAAGAGTCGTTTGTATGGCATCCCGGCATCACTGCAGTGGCTCTCAGCGGACATAAATTTCATGCACCTAAAGGCATCGGTGCTTTACTAGTAAAACACGCCTTTCGTCTCACGCCACTTCTTTCAGGCGGCAATCAAGAAGGAAAGCGGCGCGCTGGCACAGAAAACGTATCTGGGATTTTGGGCCTTGCGAAGGCGGTTAAAATTTTGCAGATGGAGCAACCCTCGATCACGACACATCTACTGCAACTCAGAATGAGGTTTGAAGAGGGGCTAAAAAGCCGCTTGCCCAACATCTGCATCCACGGCGAAGGAGATCGTATTGCGAGCACGTGCAATATTGCCTTTTTGGGCCACGATGCTGAGACACTGTTAATCCAACTCGACCTCAACGGCATTGCGGCAGCCACAGGATCTGCGTGCAGCACTGGAGCGCTTGAGTTATCACGCGTGCTCCTCAACATGGGCATTCCTAGACAAATTGTAAAGAGCTCGCTGCGATTCTCCATGGGACGGATGAATACAATCGAAGAGATTGATACGGCAATCGAAACGATTGCCAAAATTGTTCAGGGACGTGGATGAAATGAGTCGAACGAACGCTTAAGTCGGTTGTCTGCGACGTGCGTATAGCGATCGGTCGTTCCAATATCTTCGTGACCTAGCATCTCCTGGATCAGACGGAGATCGGCACCCCTTTCGAGAAGATGGGTAGCAAACGAATGGCGCAACGTGTGGGGGGATATCTCTTTTTCGATGCCCGCTGCGCGAGCGTACTTTTTAATCTGGCTCCAGACAACCATCCGAGTGATCGCCTTACCGCTCGATGTGGCAAATAGGGGCCCATTTTCCTCTGTAACCTCGCCCCGAAAGTGGACTAAATAATGATCGACTGCAGCAATTGCCTGCTTACCTACCGGAATCAGTCTCTCTTTTTTGCCCTTGCCACGCACCTTGACAAACGCATCTGTCAAATCACCCAGGCGTAAAGAGCACGCCTCTGAAACCCGGATCCCTGTCGCGTAGATCAGCTCCAAGATCGCTTTATCTCGGGCCCCGATTCGGTTGGTTGCCAACGGTTGCTCTAACAAACAATCCACTTCTTCCTGCGTCAACACCTCAGGCACAAGTTGCCAAATTTTCGGTGTGTCAAACGAAGAGGCAAGATCGCCGAGAATATGGCCTTCTTTACGGAGAAATCGAAAAAAGACCTTGAGTGCGATGAGCTTACGGCTGACTGACGAAGAGGCGAGCTTGGCTTGATAAAGGTGGGACATGTAGGCAAAAATGTCAGAGGAAATAACAGAAGACCAAGGTTTATTGATAAAGGTTTGAAAACCTAGGATGTCTGTTTGGTATGCTTCAATGGTGTGATGCGAAAGTCCCCTTTCAGAACGGAGTGAATCGAGAAAATCGCGAAGCAATGGATCATGGGGCGTCACAGGCGGCATAGGTTGGATCATAGGACCCACGATGCTCTTTTGGCAACCCTGTAATATTTTCCTCCCCGAGAATACGGCAACGCAACGCCCAAACGGCATTGCCAAATTTTTTGCCAACACATTCGAGATCGAGAATAAGGCGCAAAATAGCAGCCGTACAGAAAATCGACGATGCGATCAATGCATGGTGTGCAAGAAGAGCAATCCCAGCCAAAGCGAAGATCGAAAATGCCGGCGCAAAACACACAAACGCCACAATTGTCGCGATACTGAGGATCAATTTCAAAACGGCTTTTGCCGTTTTGATGAAGTTGGCCTTGCTTGCCATTTCGGCCACTTTGCCTACCGCTTCTCCATCAGACCAATCCTCTAGATCGAGCAGCGCCCGCAGCGTCGCCTCATCGGTACGTCGAGCAAACTGCTCGTGCCGCACTTTCAGTTCCTTGTCGATGATTTTTTGACGTTGGATAGGATCAGAAAATTGTCGACAGATACCCTCTAACTCTGCACCCGTCAGTTCGACTTGCGATTTCAGCCACCAAAAAGTCGCCTTTGCTGTCATTTTAGATACGATCTGTCCAATGTCTGTAGAGCTCAACTCCTCTTTGCGACGTAACTTAGCCAGCATATCGGCATCTAAAAACTCGACCAGTTCCTTCAATTCATTTTTTGAACGCGTCGCATAGAAATTGTGTAGTTTCGCCATCACATAAGCAACGGGCGCCTTCACATCTG
>JBDKJI010000153.1:0-6555 GCA_039796655.1 Chlamydiota bacterium
TCGCCTACATTGGTTTCGATACTGTTGCAACGCTTGCCCAGGAAGCAAAGAACCCGCAGAGAAGCGTGCCGATCGGCATATTGGGATCTTTGGCTGTGTGTACAGTCGCGTATGTAGTCACATCCCTTGTGCTCACCGGCGTAGCCGATTATCGGGCGCTTGGCGTGCCCGATCCAATGTCGGTTGCTTTGGAATACATGGGGTCCAAGTTCCTTTGGTTCCGTTTCATCGTCAAGGCGGCTATTTTGGCAGGTCTTGCTTCTGTCGTGATGGTGCAGCTTCTCGGCCACACCCGAGTACTCTACGCAATCAGCCGTGATGGTCTTTTGCCAAAGAAATTTAGCCACGTCCACGGCAGGTCGAGAACGCCCCTTTTTTCCTCCGTTATGTCGGTATCAGTTGCAGTGATCATCGCTGGTTTATTTCCGATCAATGTCCTAGGTGAGCTTGTTTCGATGGCTACTTTGTTTTTGTTTTCGATCGTATGCCTCGGTGTTTGGATTTTACGGCACACCCATCCCGAATACGAAAGACCTTTTAAAGTGCCTTTCGTGCCTGTGGTTCCCCTGATTGGGATCGTCGTTTGCCTCGGGCAAATGTGCTTTTTACCCCTGGTGAACTGGGTTCAATTATTGCTTTGGTATGTCGTAGGTACCTTAGTCTATTTTGGATATAGCAAATATCACAGTCATCTTGGTATAAAAACTTCCAAATAGTCATAACGTCCCCGCAAAGCGGGGAGCTTGATAGGTTAGGAGCAGCCCCGAGGGCTGCCATATCGCGCCCGAGCCCGCGTGCGTGCCCGCCGCCCGGTTTTGGGGCAGCGAGGGCTTCTCTTTGGCGAAAAACATCCCCTCTCACTTATCTTTAGGTTCGGGCACGCACGCGGGCTCGGGCTCGGACACGAAACACTGAATCTGAGGGCCAAGCCTTGAGAGTCCACTACCCAAACTGAACATTATTTTTGATAAATGGTATTACCTATCTGAAATTAAAAATTTTTAATAACACGCCGATTTAAACATCTTTATTTTTTATTGTTTTCTGTTTTAGAATCGAATTTTATGAATGGCGTTACAAATTATTTTAACTCTCTAATAAATTTTATGATACTCGGCATGAATCGTCCCGAGCGTACGGATTTTTTAGCGCATCTTATTCACCATGCCGCGGAATTGCAAAGAGCGCGTTTAACTGATGATTTGCCCAACGATTTCATGGGTCGTGGAATCGTGCCCGTCCATAACGCTGAGGATAGGATCTTAGACGACTCTTTGCGTGCCGTCCAACAAGATGGGCGTGCTCTAAGGGGGTTGCCTGTGGCGATGAGAAATAATCCAGAAGTTGTATTGGCAGCGGTTCGGCAGTATTATGGAGCGGCTCAATATGCATCGCCGGAACTGTTGAATAATCCTGTGTTTGTTGAGCTTTTGATTGATACGCATCCAATGACATGCTTTGTTATGCCCCCCAGTCTTCTTCAAAACCGTGATTTTATGAATCATTTGGCTCGATCTAGCCCTCTGGTATCGATGTTCATATCTGATGCATTTCGGAATGCTTGGAGGGCAGCTTTGAGATTGCCCACAAGGAGAGAACAGCGCCTTCGGGATCTTACGAATGATCTTATGAGTCGGCGTGGATCGACGCGCATCACGACGACCGATCCCGTGCGATTGGAGATCGCTGGTGACCGAGCTGGTCGCATGTTGTTGAAAGTCAATCGAGAACAGCTTCAGGCAAACCCATTACCTTATCTTGCAGCCGTGACTGCAGTTGAGCAATTTTTTGTCCAGTTCAGTGAGGATCCAGATGCGGGAGATGGCGGAGGGCTTAGAAGAGAGCTCTCTAGACTGCTTGTTCAACGTTTAGTGAAAGGTCCATCGGTTTTGCCCCTTGAATCGACAGAAGAAGGTGCTTTGCCGAGGGTCAATCAAGATTTCATACACACTTCGTTACGTCATCAAATCAGCGCTTATCGTTCACTCGGAGTGCTCTTTGGTAGAGCTGTTCGGGAGGGGGGTGATGACTCGTTAGGTCGTCATTTTCATCCTATCGTGTTCCAGATGCTTCATAGCTTGAGTCAAGAAAACTTGGCTCAAGCAATGCCTGACTTAGATAAGAACCACCCTCTGTACAGAAAATGGGCCGCTCTTTGGATAGGGCAACATTTGATGAACCCACCCGCGCCTTTGGCTCTTGAAGCAGTCGATAGCCAGGTCCGAGTGTTCGCTGACCAAATCGGTGTTTCGCCAGCAGAATTTGTGGAAGGCTATATTGAGCCCTCATTGCGTGCCATGTTAGCGATTGCGGCTGGAATGAAGGAAGTGATTCCCTCAGGTCAGTGGGAAGCAGTGAAGGGGAGCACAAGCGATGATTTGAGTCGTAAAGTGCAAGGAGCGATCAGCCGGGAAGCGTTACGAAGAGCGATGAATTGGAGAGATATTCCAGAAACAAATCAGACGCGCCGCTTGCTGGAGACGTGGGTAAGTCAAGCAAAATATGCTGATTTGGAAGCATTTGTGTCGGCTGTTACAGGGGCGTCTGGACTTTCGCCAACAGCGCGCATCAATATTGAGCTGAAGGCGCCCGGTTTGCGTTTCCCAACGTTTCATACTTGCGCTAATCTGATTAGGTTGCATCAAGCCGATTCTTATAGAACATTCAAAGCAGATTTGGAATTTGCTATTCGAGAGTCTCTCCAGCACGGATTCTCGTTAGTTTAATAGAACATACGCCGCAAGAACCTAATGGATAATGGCTTGCAGAAATCAATACCAGCATTACATGTTTTGGATCCTAACACATAATTAATTATTTAATTGTAAATTTTACTTAGTTATAATAAAATTATATAAATGAATTTTATTTATAACTTATTTTGCTCAACTCTAGCTTCCCTTGACTTAACGTCTGAGCATCCGGAGCGCCGTGTAATGGCTGGGGTGGTGTCTACGGTAGCTCTTGTTAGCTTGGGGGCCTACAGTTGGAGGAAATGGTGGAATTCCCCGCGCGAGTCTGCGGCTCTTTTAGCTTTGGAAAGGGGGGCGCCCGCTTGGGATCGGTGGCGGGCGATGGAAGCGGATCGTATTGCGGGAGAGCGGGGTATTCCGATGCGCACGTACAGTAGGGAAGAAGTCCTTCGCAGAGTTGGACAAAATGGTCAAACATTAGTATTTTTCCCTGCATTCCAAGATGATGATGAGGTGGTGCGGCGCGCTGTTACACAAAACGGCATCGCGCTTCAATTTGCGTCAAGGCGGTTGCGAGAGAACAGAAACATTGTTCTTGCCGCGGTCTCTTCAAATGGGTATGCGTTTGCATGGGCTGGAATACAAGATTTACAAATCGCATTGATCGCGATTCGGGATCAAAACTGTGGACTCATGTTACAATACGCAACCAGGGAACTACAGGACAATGAAGAGTTGGTCCTTGCGGCCGTTCGATCCGTTCCAGCGGCGTTTGAATATGCATCAGAGCGACTCCATCGTAGCGAGTTCTTCACCGATAGCCTGGTCCGAGCGCATTCGGACGATCGTGACGTGGTGTATGCTGTAGTCAGGTGGCGTGGATACGCTCTTCAGTGGGCGTCCGAGCGGTTCCGAGATGATCCAAACATTGTGGGTCTAGCTGTGAGCAACAATGGGAATGCCCTTGCATTAGCGTCGCCTCGACTCCGAGATGATGAGTTTATAGTGCGTACGGCGATACGAGACAATGCGTATGCTTTGCAATACGCATCTCCAAGGTGTCAAGATAATCATGACATTGTTTGGCAAGCCATTGAAGGTGAGCCGTATGCTCTCACCTTCGCATCGGATAGGCTGCGAGGCGATCAGGTGATGGTTCAACGTGTTGTGAGGCGAGACCCATCCATGCTTAGAGTAGCCGCAGACACCCTTCGAGGCAATGTGGGGTTTGTGCGAGTATTAGCCGCTACAGAATCTATGGATGTAATAGAACATGCGACTCCAGAGGTTCAACAAGAGTTACGTAATTCAATGCAGCAGCGGGCGGTTGAGCCTGCTCGCTCAAATAGCTTAGAGGTGTCTCGCGATGATCTGACGGCAGATCCTTTGTTCTATCTTGAGCAAATGGCTGCCAGTGGCGCCCGTGTTGTGATCCGTTTCCGTGGCTCTGTAGGGCAGGACATGGGGGGGTTGACGAGGGAGTTTGTCACGTTGCTTATGCGCCGTTTGATGGACGAGCCTTTTGTTTTGCCGATCGAGAGGATCGCGGAGGGTGCCATACTGAGAGTTTCTAAAAAACGTTGTCCTACATTGGTAGCTAGACAAATCAGCGCATATCGTTCTCTGGGTCTTATGTTCGGATTGGCTCTTACAGGACGGCGGGGTATTTTACTCGGTCGTCACTTTCACCCGATTCTCTTTACTCTGCTGCATAGCTTGACAGATCAGGAATTAGCAGAAGTCAGAACTGACCTAGATCCGTCCCACCCAATTTGCAGAAAATTGATGGCTGTTCTCGTTGGGCAGTATTTAATGAACCCTCCTTTTGCATTAGAGCCCGATCAGCTCGATGCGCAGATTGCCCATTTAGCTGAGGCAGCGGCGACGCAACCTGCGGAATTTATGCGAAGTTATGTGATGCCGCAGATCAGAGCGGCGCTTGCGATTGCGGTGGGTATCGGTGCATTTTTGGGAAGTGGCCAGTGGCAAGAGCTGAAGGGAGATACCAGTGTAGACTTGAGCCGGCGCATTCAAGGCACTATTACCAGAGATGGCTTGAAAGCGGTCTTGGATGTATATGGTGATGCTGCGGAGATAGTTCGAGGGTTTTTCGGCCAATGGATTGATGATGCAAGTGACGAGGTGTTAGAATGCTTTGTCTTGGCTGCTACCGGAACGACAGGTCTTCCTGCCCAACCTGGAAGAATCACAATCACTGTACAACAGACGGCTTCGCCTCGTTTGGCCGTACTCCATACTTGTAGTCGGTCAGTAGAACTGTCGCTAACCCATCATTATAATTATGAGTCATTCAGAGACAATTTGGAGCGTAGCATCGATTTGGCTTTGCAAAGTGAAATTGGGATTGCGTAACAAACCTCACGGCACAAGAATCTAATTAATAACGTTTTGTAAAAAGTTAATTACAGTTAATTGCTAAATTTGTTATGCTGAGCCTGGGGGCGAGGCATATCTTTGCTCCGTATATGGAGGAAAATCTCATGTCTGACATGCAAGAGTCTGCAGCGGCAGCTCCGGCAGTTGAGGGCGTCGTGTCGAACACGTCTTTCACGCCGAAGTCTGTTGAACAAGGCAGCGGATCACTCGATGGGCAAAGCTATGTAAAAGGCGAAGTCCCGCAGAGTTTTCTCGCTGACCCACAAGCTTTTTTACCCCTCAACTCGGATTCGTTGATTGGCGGCGCCGTTGACGCTTTGGTCGCGGAAGCAGGCCAATTGATCCAAGATGAGGTGACCTTGATTCAAAAAGCCCAGAAGCGCATTGCGCTGTGGGAAGAGAGAATCGAGAAAAACCGGGCGATTGTCCAGGTCAACGAGTCCCAAGTGAAGCAAAACTTGGTCGACATTGGCTATGACAAGAAAAACCGGGACTATTGGTTGGGTAGAGCCGAGCAAGTGATGCTTGACTACCAACATGCTGAAGCGGGCGGCCGAGAAACGGATTGGTCTTGGATTGTAAAAAAATATGGTCTGAAAAATCCAGACGGAACGCCCATCGATGCAAAAGCGATTTGTGTTGATGAATTGTGCAACGGTGCTGCGAGCAATCTCGCATCGGAGTACAAGACAAACGGCAACAAATACGAAACTGCGCGCAAAGAAAAAGAAGCGAAAAATACAGAGATGATCCGTGAAAATGGTCGTATGCTGAACTCCAATGAACAGTTACGAGGGTATATCTCTACGGCGTATGGTCGTGAGATCGAGCCTTTACAAGATGGTGTTTTACTCTATAAAGAATTGGGGCTTAAGTTGAAGGCTCTTTCCCAAATGGGCGATAAGGCGACGTATGCAGCTTTGCGCTCATGGGCAGAGACAATGCTCGATGAATTCATTAAGGCAAATCCACGCGTTCCTCAACATGTGGTCACTGAATTTAGAAGACTGGCATCGATCCCGTTACCACCGCACCATGCGTAAGTAATGTACCGCGAGGGGTTGAAAAATTGGAGAACAGGCAAGGAGGCTGCTGCAGATGGTCGATCTGGAGCGAGCGGCCGTGCTCTAGAGCACGCCGCGAGTGAAGACGAACAGTCTGCGGCAAAGCTGACGCTGCTTGGAACCAAATTTTCAATCATGAGCGGTATAATCGACTGCATTTGAGATGAACGCCTCCGAAGGCGCGTCCCTGCAAAGGACGCGCCTTTTTTATTTTGTACATGATATCATTGCCCCTCGCGTACCGCGAGGAAGGTGTGAAGAAACAGGCCTTGGAAGAACTCTATCAACAGCACCACGATCGGGGGAGCCGCTATGGCTATCTGTTTTGCGGTGGCGCTAGGGGCCCGTATTTGAATGCCTGGATTGGGCAGGGCAAAAGGGTCCTTGATCTCGGATGTCGG
>JBDKJI010000154.1:0-6216 GCA_039796655.1 Chlamydiota bacterium
GTGGAACATAAGCATCGCAATCCCTGCGGCAATCGGATGCCCTTTTAGCTCTTTGCCAAAAAGGTAACTGATGATGACACATAGAGTTAGCCCGAGGGCTTTGAGGATTCCTTCTTTTGACGGAAGGCGGCCAAAATCAATCGCAAAGGCGGCTCCTAAAAAGGTAAAACTCAAGACTGCAAGCGACAACGAAATGCGCCTGAATAACTCAACCGCGGCTCGTTTACCGAGCTTGCCTTTTTCTTTGCCCCGCAAGATCAACATGCGAAAATCTAAGGCATTGGCTTCTAATTTGGGCCTTTTTTTCTTAAGCGCCGCAGACAAAACAGGTGCGGATGTAGACATATTCGCTTGATTTTCAATAACCAATGAATCAAACATATCGCGCGCTTCATTCGGTAGGTGCGATACGATCACGACGTCTTGCCCATAGAGCTGCTCACCTGCAATGCGGAGTTTGCGGGCGCCGATGAGGCTGAGTCTTTGATTGCTTTCATTATGGGCGATCAAGACGAAGTTTTTACCCACTTTACCTCCCTGTTCTACATCCATGTTGAGGTATGCGTGCTTTACTTTGACAAGCTGTTGTCTTTGCATGAGTAAGAGGGGGTTTGTCGACGTATGGTGGTAAAAAAGCGCTTTTGATTCGCGCCGGCAATAGGGAGAGATTGATGAGCAAAATGAAAAGTTGAGCAAACTCAAGATAAAGGCTCCAAATAAAAGTGGCGTGAATAACAGCGGAAAATGGACGCCAGACGCCCTGAGTGCGGTGAGTTCGTGACTTCGACTCAAACGTTGCATCAACAAGACTGAAGCGATGAGGGCCGAAATGGGTAGCGCAATCGGTAGGATCAAAGGAATTTGGTAGATCGTGAAAAATAGCGCTTTCCAAAAGTCGGTGCTCAGCGCCGCGAAGCGGGCGATTTCTTTAAACCGGGATACGAGGAGCACTGCGATGAAGGTAAAGACGGAGATTGAAAAAATTTTTAAGTAACCGAAAAGGATATAGCGCCAGAGCACGGGGAATGCGAGCATAGATTTATGGAAAATATCTTGCCGTTTGGCACAGCCAAACGGCAAGATATTTTCTGTTCATGGATACAATCAGGTCGTTTCTCGATACGCACTGGGATCAAGCCAGTCCCCTTCTTCTCGGCTATTCGGGAGGACCTGACTCCAAAGCGCTTCTCTATGCCCTGCTTGAGGCAGGCTGCTCTACTCTACATTTGGCTCATTTTGACCACGGGTGGCGTCCTGAAAGCCAAGATGAACAGCGGGCCGTGGAGCGAGAAGCCGAAGAGCTTAGATTGCCCTTGTATACGGGCAAAACTGATAACACAAATGCCCGAGACGAAAATAGCGCGCGCCAGGCAAGGTGGAAATTTTTTGAACATGTATACAATCAAGCGCCTTTTCAAGCCCTTCTTTTAGCGCACCATGCAGATGACCAAGCTGAGACGGTGTTAAAACGGGTGTTTGAGGGAGCTCAATTGATCTCATGCATTGGGATGAGGCCGTGGGTTCAAAAGGGGAGTATGACTGTATGGCGCCCTCTCGTATCCACGCCTCGCTTAGATCTAGTTGCATATCTGGAGGCAAAAAACTTGTGTGGGTTCGACGATGCATCGAACCGCGATCCTCGGTATCTAAGGTCGCGCTGCAAAAGTCATCTGATCCCTACGCTTGCCGCTCATTTCGGTAAGGAAATTGACCTTAATTTATGTCTTTTAGCAGAACGCTGCACAGAGCTGAAAGAATACCTTGACGAACGCATCCAGTCGATCCCAACGACCACTACAGAGCGCGGCATACAGGGCGATTTAAGCGCCGCGCATCCCCTCGAACAAAAACATTGGCTTTTACAACAGATCTCTTTGCCCCGCAGGCTTCTCAAGATTGTTCTCACATGGGTAAAAGACAAAGAATGCAATAAAGAAATAAATTGGCAAATGACGTGCATTCGTGTCCAAAATGGGGTGGTCTTTGTCGAATCCCCTTTACCGACCGACGTCCCTTCTGTTATGGGTACAAAGAACAGGACACCCCCCTTTACTTTATAGGTAAAGGATGGTTTAATTGTTCCGCGTGTAAACTTACGCAAACTGAATAAAATTAGGTGGTTATGGCCAAGTTAAGACCCGATTCCACGAAAGGATTTCCAGGCGGTTTCATCCTGTTTCTAGTAGCAACCACCTTGCTAATACTTGGAATTCAGACGCTTACATCGGACAAAGCAGCACGCGTTTCGTTCAGTCATCAATTAGAGCATCTCACAAATTTGGAGCTGATTGTTCCTGAGGAAAATCGGAAGATCGCGCAAAACGATAATCTTGTCACGTTTAGCGGTCTTTTCAAAGAGACCCTGTCGGAAGAGAGTCAGGATCGATATCGCTACTTGGAGCTATTACAGGAAAATCACGAATTGAAAGAGGAATCAGCGCGTCTGAGCGATGCTTTGACCTCGTCAGAGGCGGCTGTTCGCTCGTCTGTCGATTTGTATCTCCATTTGACAGGGCAATCATTGCCTCGTTCGGGGTATGTCGTTGTAGCAAATACCTATGATACACCAGATCGGCAAAGCGCGATCGTGGTGCGCGAGTTATCTTCCCATGAGACCATGTCACTGCCGGCCATTGAGAAGGATCTGGGACGCGTGACGGCAATGCAGTCGCAAGAAGGGCTCCATCTGATCAATAAAGATTTACGCGATTTTGTCAGCCTTGCTAGATCGCCCGCACTTGGCATTGGGGTTGAATCGATGAAAACGGAGCTGAAGCAATTGGATGCAGAGCTCCACCAGCCGATGCACGGCGCTTATGATACGCAGCTGATCCGTTATCGCGAGATGTTTAATCTTCTGTCGATCCGTTTTGCTGAGATGGGACGCGAAGAGGGGGGCGTGCGGCTTACTTCCCTCCGTTCCGTGCGCAGTTATGTCGAAGAGGCCAAGCAATTTGCCAAGGTCTCTAATGTGCTTGAGACAAACGATGCGCTTTTGGATAAGTCAAGGCAGAAAGTGGCGTCGGTCATTTGGTATTTTAACAACCAAGAGCTCACGACGCGCAGTTTAGAAAAGCAAGACCCTGAAACGTATGGGTATTGGTTTGCCAGCGCCAAGAAAGAGTGGGATGGTTTTCCATCGAACCAAGGGCTTGTCTACCGAGCGCCTGACCAGCCCCGCAACACCGTCTTAGAAAAGACGTTTATGAGTCGGGAACCGGCGCCGAATTATATCAGTTATATATTCACCATTTTGCCTGTACTCTTGGTCATTTTGTTTTTGTATTTCATTTTCTCAAAGCAGATGAAAGGTGTTGGTTCATCGGCCATGAATTTCGGCAAATCGCCTGCCAAGTTGATGACCAAAGAGACAAACAAAGTCACCTTTAAAGACGTAGCCGGGGCTGATGAGGCAAAAGAAGAGCTCCAAGAGATCGTCGACTTTCTCAAAGACCCTCAAAAATTTACGGCGCTCGGCGCCCGTATTCCAAAAGGGGTTCTGCTCGTTGGACCACCGGGTACAGGGAAGACTTTGATTGCGAAAGCAGTGGCTGGAGAAGCTGATCGCCCCTTTTTCTCCATTTCGGGTTCTGATTTTGTCGAAATGTTCGTCGGTGTTGGTGCAAGTCGTATCCGCGATATGTTTGATCAAGCAAAAAAGAATGCCCCTTGCATCATCTTCATGGACGAGATCGATGCTGTAGGGCGCCACCGAGGCGCAGGCATCGGCGGTGGGCACGATGAACGAGAGCAGACGCTCAACCAACTCCTCGTTGAGATGGACGGCTTTGATACAAAAGAAGGAGTGATCCTCGTGGCTGCGACGAACCGCCCTGATATTTTGGATCGAGCCCTTCTCAGACCAGGTCGATTTGATCGGCGTGTGGTGCTTGACTTACCTGATATTAAAGGGCGCCATGAGATCTTAAAGGTACATGCTCGCAAAATTAAGATCGATGTGTCCGTCGATCTATTAGACATCGCGCGCAGCACACCCGGCGCTTCGGGAGCCGATTTGGAAAACGTCTTAAATGAAGCGGCCCTTTTGGCTGCCCGCAAGAATCGCTCTGCAGTGACGTCGGTCGAGGTGAAAGAGGCGTGTGATAAAGTGCGCTATGGTAAGGAAAGGCGCTCTTTAGAAATGGACGCAAACGAGAAGAAGACAACAGCGTACCATGAATCAGGGCATGCAATTGCCGGCCTTGTTGTTAAGCACAGCGATCCCGTCGATAAAGTTACTATTATTCCCCGGGGCTTTTCTCTTGGCGCAACGCATTTCATGCCACAGAAAAACCGTCTTAGCTATTGGAAAAAAGAGGTACTTGATCGCCTGATTGTCTTGATGGGTGGCAGAGCTGCAGAAGAGCTATTTGTCGAGGATCTCTCATCGGGTGCATCGCACGATATTACCCAGGCGACGAAATTCGCCCGTAGCATGATTTGCGAGTGGGGGATGAGTGACGATCTCGGCGCTGTCTCTTACGACGAAAGGAGCGAGTCAGGGCAATTTCTGGGTGGAGCCGGCTACCATGAGAGGACCTACTCTGAGGAGACAGCACGCAAAATTGATGCCGAAGTGAAAGAGCTGATTACAAATGCCCATCAGAGTGCGGTAACTATTTTGACCGAGAATAAAGACAAAGTGCAGCTGATGGCTGAGATGCTCATTGAATTTGAGACTCTTGATTCGACAGACATCCGGGAGATTATGGATGGCACCTGGGATGCTGAGAAAAAGCGGGCGCGCCTGAAAACAGCTGATGAGCTGCAAAAGCGGGGCCTTCCGCCGTCACCACCACCTGTGCCAGCTGTGGTCCGACCTAATGTACTTCAAGACCCAAAAGTTCCAGGTATTCAGCCGGGGCCCAGCGTTTCAAGGCGACGTCGGTAGGGTTTATACCGCGCGTGTTCGAAAAATTGGTTCCAGGCGGTGTCGGCTTTGTTTCAGATTTTTCGTCTTCATTCGTGGCGTGCTCTTGAGCACGGCCACTCACTCCAGACTGAAAAACTGAAACAGCCTCCTTGCCTGTTTTCCAATTTTTCAATCCTTCGCGGTATATGCTGAGTATCCAGTATCTAAGCTGAGTCAAAAAACGTTCTAGTTCGGCCGCCTGTGCCCGGGGGTTATCGATTAGCTCTGGGCATGATCTGTAATTACCGAAATCGATTTCGATTGCCCTATCGTCGATAAATCCACTATTTGGACCAAAATTGGGATCGCTATTACGGACACCTCGGCTGGCTCGAGTTGTGATGAGCTGTTGATAGGAGGCGATGAGTCTTCGCGCGCGAACGAAGTCTTGCGTTTGGAGAGCTTCTGCAAGAACTTTTTTCAATGGTAGGGCGCGCCTTTGAAGGACAAATCGGTAGTGGCTCAGTCGCAAAGTCCAGGGGCGCCCGAGGCGATCGATCACAGTGAGGCGGGCGTTGTCATGGCATCGGGAGTTCGTCAGATGGGCCCAGACGACCTGGGTGCATTCGGGAACTGTGATACAGGCGATCTTAGCCGCATTGAGTGTGTAGTTGAGTTTTGTTGCCAAATCGACTTTGAGGTTTTTGCGATTATTTCTATGAAACAATCGCTTGAGTTGGTGGATCCAGGAAAATTGTGATCGATTATATCGAAATAGTTTTAGTACATATTGTCCGTCTTCGCTTGCGAAGACGTATGATTGTGAGCCGCGGGCGAGATAGGTGAATGGTTGTTTCCAGACATCATCCGAGACCAGCGGCGGTTGATCGATTGCCCATTCTGGTCGATCGGGGATAATATCGGCTACGAGTTTTGCCGGGTGAAACCCATGTGTCGCAAACTGGATGCATCGGGGCACCAACAATGTGAGCCCAATCAATATACAAGCGCAAAGGCGCTGTACGCTATGACGCTTTAGAAAACTTGCCCCATTTGGGGTCGACGAGGCGGATGAGGTCATGGCCTCCCATAATGATTGATTCAGTGCTTAAGCCACAATTGAAGGCAGTCCTTGGCAAGGAACGGATCGACTCATCGAAAAATGTTGTGATATTGAGCAAATTGCCGAACGGAGGGATGCCACCGATATGGAGGCCAAACCGTTCTAAAATGACTTCCGGCGCTTCAAACTCACACTTTTCACCGACCAGTTCTGAGGCGGCCTTCACGTCGAGCTTGAGATCAGCTGGGATATTGAACTGGTAATTTGTCTTGGTTTGTTTGCCCCTTAAAATCAGTGCCTT
>JBDKJI010000155.1:0-2668 GCA_039796655.1 Chlamydiota bacterium
TTGTCGAGTCGCTCTTCAAGTAAAGCGATCAAAGTCTTCAACGCCACAGGACGGTGGTGCCCCAAATTGAAGATGTCCCATGCCGATTCGAAGTCGATCGCGGCGGCTGTGCCGCGGACGATATCATCGATGTAGGTAAAGTCTCTACGCATATTGCCGCCATTGAACACCTGGATCGGTTTACCCTCCCAAATCAGATCGGCGAACCGGAAGTAGGCCATGTCGGGGCGTCCCCAAGGTCCGTACGCAGTAAAATAGCGCAGACCCCTCGTAGGAATACCATAGAGATGGTGGTAGGCGTGAGCCATCGCTTCCCCTGCTTTTTTTGTCGCTCCATACAAATTCGCAGGATGGTCGGTTGCGTCGTCGACGCTAAATGGCGTCTTGCCATTCAGGCCATAGACAGAAGAAGAGGAGGCAAAAACTAAAGAAACGCCCGGATGGTGGCGGCATGTTTCGAGAATCGACACAAAGCCATGTAGATTCGAGTCGACATAATCATCGGGCTGGACAATCGAGTGGCGCACCCCTGCTTGAGCGGCGAGATGCACGACGTGGGTGATTTGATGCTTTTGAAGCAGTGAGATTAACCCCGCCTTGTTTCGAATATCTGTTTCGAAAACAGAGATCCCCTCGTTGTGCAGACGAGCCGCTCGAGCCCGTTTCAGCATTGGTGTGTAGTAATCGTTAAAATTATCAACGCCGATCACCACATCGCCGCGTCGTTTTAAGTAGAGCGCCAGATGGAAGCCAATGAAACCTGCAATACCGGTGATGAAGATGCGCTTGGCTCTTGTATCCATAAAAAAAGTTGTGCTATACAGGTCTTCTCATTCCAGTGAGGTATCTTATACCGAACAACCTTGAGAGGTAAAGAGCAATGCTCAATTCAGCCATTGATCGTCTCAGACGAAGCTCTCTTATTGTATGCGCCCTACTCTTTACCGCGTGCAGTTCGCCTTATATGGGGAAAGGCTTGTTTGGAGCCGATGAGTTTGTGCTCGACTCGTATAAGATCCGAGAAGGCAAGTTCTCAATCCTAGAAATGGAAGGCAGACCCAGTGAAGAGCTCGACGAGACCTTCCTAGACGAGTACCAAGACAAAATCCACGAAGACGACATCCTGTTTGTCATTTTCTACAACTTGAAAAGACAAGATCTAGCCACACTGGTTTCTGGAATTAGCTCAACTGTTGGTTTCCCCGTCGTCGATGGCAAAGTCACTTTGCCCAACTTGTCCCCGATCACTGTAGCAGGACTCACGATGGAAGAGGCAAGGCAAACGATTCAAAAGCACTATAATCAAGAAGTGCGCGATACAGAAGTGTTTTTGTCTTACAAAGAGCGCGTCGTGCGCAAAGTAGAACTTGCCGGACTTGTCGCAATGCCCAGTGTTCCTGTCGATGGCAAGATTCGCCTATTTGACGTGCTTGCCAGGGCTCGAGTGCCCCCCGAAGCCAACTTATTTAAAAGCTATCTCATCCGAGACAATGAGCTATTGCCGGTCGACCTACATAAATTATTGAAGCAAGGCGATATGCAACAGAACATCGTGATGCGCGGCGGAGATAAAGTATATATTGCAGAGACAAGCGCAGCATCGATGATGGTGATGGGCGAAGTGAACTGCGCGCGGTCGATTGCGCTACCTTGCGGTTATTTGTCGCTCAGGCAAGCCCTTGCGGAAGCGGGAGGCATACCGTATACCGGCGATAAGTCGTATATTCAAGTGATTCGCGGCAACATCGCGAATCCCAAGATCTATACCCTCAATTGGGAGCATGTGATGCATCTACCCAATGACAGTCTGCTCGTGATGCCTGGTGATATTGTCTACGTCGCTTCAAAACCCATCACCGAATGGAACCGATTCATTTCGCAACTACTCCCCAGTTTTTCGGGGCTCGATGCAGTCGGAGGCAGCTGCGCGAGATGGGGGCTGTTCGCACCGTGACGATCAAACCAGTTCTCCGCGAAGGCGATACACGCATATTCACATTGGATGATGTAAAGCGGCTTTACATGAAAAGCTGCCGAACGCTCTGCCGTTCTGCTGTCATCGGCGCGGTGTTGGCTCTCTGTTTTCTTTTACGCAGCGGTCCCAAATTCAAGGCGGAGGCATCATTTCGAGAAGCCGCAGAAAAGAAGGGAGGCGAAGGCGCCTTAGGCGAGTTGCTAGGTGGTATTGGCGTAGCGCATCAACAGGCGCAGGCAACTGCCTTGATGAAATCTCATCATGTGCTTCGCCCTCTTGTCGAACGATTTGGGCTGCAGGCAAACGTCATTGAACAAGGCCGGTGGAGCGCTCTCATGACAGGGGCTCAAGAAAAATTGCAGATCGAGTTAGGTCGACAGATTCCTGAGATTGATCGATTTGTATTCGCAAACGTTCATTATCAAGGTGAACAGCCCCTTTCTTTTCGTCTCACGCTGCAAGATGAGACATATTTTGCTTTGCATGATGCATCAGGTCGATTTTTGCGCAGCGGTCAGTTGGGCAGGCCATGTGTCTTAAAGGATGTGACATTTACGTTGGTCGCGTTTCCTCATGCGGTTCAAAGATCACGTACTTACGATCTGACGATCGATCCTTGGTTTGTGCAGGTAGGATATTTACAGGGAGCAATCAAGGTTGTACCTCATAAAATGTATAAAGGTGTCTTAGCAA
>JBDKJI010000156.1:0-3093 GCA_039796655.1 Chlamydiota bacterium
TACCGACGCGAGTCTACAAAAATAAACCGTTTTTGGCGATTGACGCTCGCTCGCGTTCAGGTGGAAGGGGTATAGAGCCAGCCCGACCGCAATAACACGTAAGTATTTGATATATAATTAGTTATTAAATTATTCGAAAAGTTAATATTTTATAAATATATAAATAATAAAATATATTTTAATTAAACTAAATAAACAGGTGTTTATGTCATCAAATCCAGTAGGACTCCCTACCCCCCCCCAGCCCGCTTGCGAAAATCATAATCCAACCCCGCTCACCACGACTGACGCCAAAGTCCGGGTCGTCGCAGATCAATTCTTCAACGTCGATTTTCAAAAATATACACCGTTTGCTCCGAACGAGCAAAAAGAGGGTGTAAAGGTTAGAAGATCTGAGTACCGTGCGTTAAAAACAACAGGAGAAAGAGATGCTGCTAGGATGAGACAAGAGGCTCGATTTAACTTTGATACTATCAGCCCCGCTCTTCAGGACGCAGATGGCTTCTGTGATAGACGTTACCCAATATAGCGGTCTGAGGGGTCAGTCTCAATGAGGCTGTGAAGTGGACCCCTTCTCACGCAGAAGGGGCTAACTCAAGACTCCTACGCACACGATTATGCGCTTCGAAATCTCTCAGAAGCCAACCAAGGGTTCTTGGATCTGGGGGGCACCCTTGAGTGGTCGCAAGCCGGGCAAATTCAGGATCTGTTTCGAGAGCTTTAACAACGTGCTTTGTTAATTCACAATAACTATTAACTCTATTAGAGTAATTTATACCAAACCACATACAGTAAGCTACACAAGTAGAGACACATAATGTCGCCCATAAAGGCGTGAGTGTAACCATCGCGCCTGTCATCGCAAGCACGCCAAACACCACGAATGCAGCGGTGAGCGCTACCATAACTATCATACCCACTTTCAGCACCTTGTCCACGGTGGATTTATGTTTTATCACCGCTGTTAGCTTTTCGTCTACCGCAGAAAAATGAATATAATTATTTGTTGTTTGAGTAACAGACATATAAAAACCTGTTCTTTTTTATTAATAATATAACAAGAACAGAACAATTAATACAATAACAGTTTTGTGCATTATGACAGGTGTATATATTGAAAATTTTAAAAAATAACTTCTTTATATTATTCATCAAATAACATACACAAATGAATAAGGAGAGCATGTCATGAAAAGCACGGATATTACACTTGAAATTGATGTGACATTAGATCGACTGATTCAAAATGCTGAAACGCTACAGCAATCGGATTGGAGCGAGCTATCCACTGAAGAATTCGATGCGTTTGCGCACACGCAAGACAGTTTGCTGCACCACTTTTTGCGACTTGATGCGGCTCTTGAAACACAGCGCGTTACTCATACGGCGTCCTATCGGATCCGAACCAAAACAGATCGGTTCTACGCCTTGAAACAATCATATCAGCCAAGGTTGAATGAGCAAAGACGTCGCCGTGTTTCGATGGTGTCCAAACGCCGTTCAAAACGCTGGCTTGGGTTGCATCAATAGCTTGCCAACTCGCGCATCGCCGATAGGATCGTCTCTTTTTGCGGTAGCACCGCGTCTTCGAGTTCTTTGCTGTAGGGAACGGGGCAATTTAAGCTAGCGATCCTTTGTGGGGGCGCATCAAGATAAGAAAAGGCAGCTTCCGAGAGGCGCGCCACGATCTCGGCACCGACACCGCAATTTTTGGGCGCTTCGTGCGCAACGAGGAGTTTGCCTGTCTTCTTGACGGAAGACAGGATCGTTGCTTCATCGAGAGGCACGATCGTGCGAAGGTCGATCACTTCGATAGAAATCCCCTCTTTTGCTAAAGCTTCAGCAGCTTCATACCCCATCAATGCGGTCATCCCCCAACCGACGTAGGTCAGGTCGGTCCCCTCGCGGATCACCGCCGCCTTGCCGAGAGGCAAAAGCGCAAAGCGATCGGGCTCGGGTCTTGCCGAAAACAGGCGCTGCCGATAGAGCGCTTTATGCTCCAAAAAGATCACGGGGTTTGGGTCGCGTAGCGCCGCCTTGAAGAGGCGCTTCGCGTCGGCGGCGTTGCTCGGAATGACGATTTTTAAACCGGGGCAATGAGCAAAAATCGCCTCAATGCTCTGCGAATGATAGGGGCCGCCCTGGATGTAGCCTCCGTAGGGCATCCGGATTACAACGGGACAGCGCCACTGCCCCTTCGATCGGTAATGGTAGCTGGCTAGCTCGTTGACAATCTGGTTCATCCCGGTCCACGAATAATCGACGAACTGGATTTCCGCAATGGGCTTAAATCGACCCGTGGCAGAGAGCCCAATTGCAAGACCGATAATGGTCGACTCAGCCAGAGGCGTGTTGAAGCATCGGTGAGGGCCAAAGGTCTCAGTAAGGCCGCGTGTGATGCCAAACACGCCCCCCTTGCCATGCGCTACGTCTTGCCCAAATACAATCACCTTGGGATCGTCTTCCATCTCTTCGGTGATCGCATGGGCAATTGCATCCATGAGCACAATCGACTCCCCTTCCGTTTGGGATGGGGTTTCAGTGACGGGCGAAGCTTGAAATACGTGTTGGTCTGCTGTGTCTGGGCTGGGCCTGTCGGTCGCTTCTGCCAGGACAGCGGCTTCTTCTACTTCGACGCTAATGCGCCGCTCAATGAACTCGATCTCAGCGGCATCTAAGATGCCTTGCTGGATCAACCATGCTTTGAACCGAGGGACTGGATCGGCTGCTACACACTCGGCGCGCACGGTATCCGTCTGGTATTTTTTGGGGTCGTCGCTACTACTGTGAGGACCTAATCTGGGTACGTGAGCGACAATCAAAGAAGGGCCACTGCCGGCGCGCGCGCGCGCGCAAGCTGCTTCCATCACCATTGTTGTTGCAACAAAATCGGTACCGTCAATCTCGTGGACGTCAAGCCCTTCGTACCCTTTTGCCATCGTAGAGATCGTGCCGCCAGCTGTCTGCTCGCTCACTGGCACCGAAATAGCCCACCCATTGTCTTGGATTACGATCACAAGGGGCAACCGGTGCAGGCTTGCAAAATTGAGCATCTCGTGAAAATCGCCTTGTGAAGTGGAACCATCGCCACCC
>JBDKJI010000157.1:0-4040 GCA_039796655.1 Chlamydiota bacterium
TCTCGACGGTTTTAAGGACGTCATTAAAGCGTTTAAAATAAAGAACTTACGACTTATCTTTGCCGTCGTTTTTATTTTCTGCATCGGGTGGTCGTTTTTTTATGAGTTCATCTCAGTCACATGGATTTCCGACTACGGGTTCGACGCGGCAAAAGTCGGCTTTTTCTACGCCTATGGATCTGGTTTTTATGCCATCAGCTCAGGCATTTTGATTCGGCCGATTGTCGATCGATTCCGCAACAATGTTGTGTTCTTTTACACGCTCATTGCAAACGGGCTATTATTTCTATTTTTGCTCATCAAACCGCCACCCATCTGGGTTTGGGTCTATTTGCCTGTAGTGAATTTCCTTGGAGCTCTTCTCTACCCGACATCGACAGCGATGGTCTCTGACATGGCGTCCGATGAAGAGCAAGGAGAAGTGCTCGGTATCTTACAATCGGTGCAAGCAGCGGCGTTTGGACTGAGTCCCTTGGCAGCAGGCTCACTTCTCGGCAATAACCCTCACATGCCAATGGTCCTCGGCGGCTCATCGATGCTACTGGCCGCTTTGCTCCTCGCCAGCTCTATGCAGTGGCGCAGATAATCACCATAATCATTCGAGGCAAAGCGAGAACCAAGAAGCGCTAGCTCTGCAGTGCCGATAAAACCCATACGGTAAGCAATTTCTTCGATGCAGGCGATCTTAATCCCCTGCCTTTCCTGAATGGTTTGCACAAAGAGGGAAGCCTTCTGAAAGGCATCAAAAGTGCCCGTATCGAGCCACGCGTGGCCGCGACCTAGTACTTTTACGGAAAGCCTTCCTTGAGCAAGGTAATGGCGATTGATGTCAGTGATTTCGAGCTCACCACGCAGCGATGGTTTCAAGTTCCGCGCAATTTCGACAACATCGGGGCCATAAAAGTACAGCCCACACGCCGCATATTGAGAGCGCGGTCTTTTTGGTTTTTCTTCGATGGAAAGCGCCCGCATCGAGGCATCGAATTCAATGACGCCATACCTCTCTGGATCTTTGACATGATAGGCAAAAATCTGGCCGCCATCTGTCAATTGGCTAGCCTCTTGCACGAGCGCTGACAAATCGTGCCCGTAGAAGATGTTGTCGCCGAGGATCAGCGCCACAGGCTCATCTCGAATAAAGGGCGCGCCGATCAAAAAAGCCTGCGCAAGTCCACCAGGCGACGGCTGGACAGCATAGGTAAAGCGCATGCCAAGCGAGGTCCCATCACCCAAAAGGCGCTCAAACCGAGGCGTGTCTTCAGGCGTTGATATGATCAAAATTTCCCGAATTCCCGCAAGCATGAGCACTGACAACGGGTAGTAGATCATCGGCTTGTCAAAGATCGGAAGCAGCTGCTTGCAAACAGCCAGCGTCGCGGGGTGTAGACGGGTACCATGTCCACCAGCCAGGATGATTCCTTTCATTTGAGTACGTGCACTCCCGCCAGGCCTCGGTATCCCTCTTTGTAATCAAGGCCGTAGCCGATAACGAAGAGATTGTCAATTTCGAACAAAACGTAATCAGGCTCCATTGTAACAGTACGGACCACGTTTTTCTTCAATAACACCAAGCTCTTGATCGAACGAGGTTCTTTGGTTTCAAGCGTTTGAACCAATACTGAGAGAGTGTGTCCCGAATCAAAGATATCATCGACGACGAGGACATCTCGGTGCCTGATGTCCACTCGATCCAGGCCGATGATCTCCAAGGCACCTCGCTGATCTCCACGCGCTCCATAACTCGAACACTGCACACTTTCGAGCTGAAACGGCACAGATAATTGCCGGATCAAATCTGCAGCCAAACAGATAGCCCCTTTCAAGACCATGAGGACAACAAGGTCTTTGTCTCGATAGTCGTGGTTAAGCTCTACCGCGATCTCTTTTATACGCGCACTAATTGCCTCGGGGGCAATCAGGCAACGCTCATGGTTCAAACTTGCATCCTTCATCGAGCATCTTATCTATGGTGGTGATGTTCGCTTCGCTCGAGATAAATTTCGGGTGTTCGAGCATATACTTATGAAAAGGGATCGTCGATTTGACGCCCTCAATCAAAAACTCTTTCAAGGCTCGTTTTGATCGGGCAATCGCCTCTTGCCGATCGCGTCCTCTTACAATGAGCTTGGCGATCATCGAATCGTAGTTGGGCGGGATCTTGTAACCGCTATAGCAAGCGCTGTCGATCCGTACATGGGGTCCGCCTGGCGGAATATAATGCTCCAAGACGCCGGGTGACGGCGCAAACTGGTTTGCAGGATCTTCGGCATTGATCCGAAACTCAATCACATGCCCTTTCAAAGAGATATCCTTTTGCGTCCAAGGCAACTTCTCTCCTCGAGCAATCCTTAGCTGCTGCTCCAGAAGATCGATGCCGGTCAACTCTTCAGTTACTGTATGCTCCACCTGGATACGAGTGTTGACTTCCATGAAGTAAAAATGGCCTTGCGCATCGAGAAGAAATTCAACAGTACCTGCAGATACATACTTTGCGGCGCGTACAATATCAACGGCGCATTGACCCATTTTTTTCCGGAGATCTTCGCTAACACAAGGACTCGGGCCCTCTTCAATGAGCTTTTGGCGCCTCCGTTGGATGGTGCAATCGCGTTCGCCGAGGTACAGATAATTGCCATGCGCATCGCCAATCACTTGCACTTCCACATGGCGCGGTTCGACAATCATCTTCTCAAGATAGACAGATGGATTGTGAAAGCTGGCCTGAGCTTCGGTGCGAGCCGCCACGAATTTTTTCACAAAATCATCTTCTGAGTATGCAATACGGATCCCCTTACCGCCACCACCAGCCACGGCTTTGATAAAGATGGGAAACCCAAACGCGCGGGCCACTTTGAGTCCTTGCTCCACGTCGTCGACGATGCCATCGGAACCGGGAATCGTGGGGCACCCCACTGACTTCGCGGCCGCCTTAGCCGCTGCTTTGTCACCGAGAAGGGCAATCGCCTGAGAAGGAGGGCCAATGAACGTAAGGCCTGAGCTTTCACAGATCGATGCGAAGTTTGCGTTCTCACTTAAAAAGCCATAGCCGGGGTGGATAGCATCGGCGCTTGTCACTTCACAAGCAGCGATCAAACTGGCTACTTTAAGATATGATTTGGCAGATGGTGCCTCACCAATGCAAATCGCCTCATCAGCCATGTGGACATGCATCGCCTCAGCGTCAGCTTCCGAGTACACCGCTACAGTAGCAAGCCCCAAATCGCGACACGCTCGAATGATGCGAACGGCAATTTCGCCTCGGTTGGCGATGAGCACCTTCTTCATGCAATCCTAAAAAGGCGGCTTCCAAACTCCACTAAAGACCCGCTATCGTGCAGCACTTCGACAACTTTGCCTGCAACACCTGCTTTGACTTCATTCATTACCTTCATCGCTTCGATGATACATACAACCGTGTTTTCACGGACCATATCGCCTACTTTGATAAACGGCGGCTCGTCAGGAGCTGGCGATGCGTAAAACGTCCCCACCATGGGCGATGTGATGTAAGTGCCTTTGGGCTCCACGCGTCGCCCCCCTTCAGCACCTCTTTCTCCGTGCATCGACATGTCTGATTGAAAAGCAGCTTCCTGGACAGTTTCTGCTATCACACGGCGTGGGGGAGTTGTTTGAGAGCTTTCTTTTTCAAGGTGCAGCTCAAAGTCTTTTCGCTTAACAATCAGTTTTGATAGCTTACTCTCCTCAAGCTCTCGCATGAGTTGTCTAATTTGATCCAAATCCACGTTTATACCCTCTGAATGTATTCATTACCGTGTGTGTCAACCTTAATCACGTCTCCGCTTTCAATAAAGAGCGGTACATCGACTTTGGCCCCTGTTTCTAGCACCGCCCTCTTCGTCGTAGCACCCGACTGCGCGATCTCGGTTTTCACTACCATGATTTCCAAAAACTGGGGTAGCTCCACGGCGAAAATCGCATCGCCATAAAACATCGCTCGCACTGGAATCCCCTCTTTTAGATAATGCACCTTATCCGCAAGGATGCCAGGTTGCACCAACACTTGTTCGAGATTACCTACA
>JBDKJI010000158.1:0-5949 GCA_039796655.1 Chlamydiota bacterium
CGTTTTTGCCTCAGCTGCAGTGTCGATAAAGCCGAGCTTGTCACCTACTTTCACGACATCTCCTTTTTTCACCTCGAGATGCACCACGCCTTCTATGGGCGCGTAGACGACTTGATTGACTTTGTCGGTTTCCAGCTCAAGGATCTCATCGTCAACTTTCACGTGGGCGCCGCTTGGCTTGATGATATTGCCAACGGTAGCTTCCACAACGGACTCTCCGACAGACGGGGTTCGAATTTCGTGTTTCATTTTAGTCTCCTCAAGATCTCTTCTTGCTCTTGGTTGTGTCGTTTCAAAGAACCGGTTGCTGTCGATGCGCTTGCCTTTCTACCGATATAACGGAGTTTGACGGTCGGCGGCAAAATCTGTGGCAACAGCTTACTGACCATCGGCCAGGCTCCCATGTTTTCTGGCTCTTCTTGCGCCCAGATGCACTCAGCGCAACGGGGGTGCTGAGCCAACACTTGTTTCAGAGCATCGGTTGGGAATGGATACACCTGTTCGATCCGGACACAGGCGGTGTTGTTCAGTTTTTCTTTTACCTTGATTAGCTCTAGCCCAAGCTTGCCAAATGTCAATACAAGGCGTGTTGCGTCAGAGCTTTGATCTGTGATCAGCTCTTCGAAAGCGCCGCTTACACATGCGTCAATGGAACTCATATTGAGTTCACTGCGGAGCAAGCTTTTGGGGGTGAATACGATCAGGGGCTTTTTTTCAGCCCATAGTGCCTGCCTCCGAAGCAAATGGAAGTATTGCGCAGGGCTTGTCGGCGCTGCGACACGGATGTTGCTGCCCGCTGCGAGCTCCAAAAAACGTTCGATGCGCGCTGAACTATGCTCAGGCCCGCCGCCTTCGTAGCCGTGAGGGAGTAAGAGGGTGAGGTTCGAAGAGCTGCCCCACTTTTGTTCAGCGGCGGTGAGATAGTGATCGATTGTGATCTCAGCACCGATGACAAAATCGCCATACTGTGCTTCCCAAATAACAAGCGCATTTGTAGCTGCCATTGAATACCCAAACTCAAAACCGAGGGCGCCATATTCAGAAAGAGGCGAGTTGTACACATCAAAGCGCGCCTTGTCGACATGGGCCAAAGGACAGTAGGGTTGATTTGTGTTTTGATCGAAAAAGCTCGCGTGGCGATGGCTAAAAGTGCCTCGAATCGAATCTTGACCCGCAAGGCGTATAGCAACACTCTCTTTCACAAGAAGCGTACCGAACGCCAGAGTCTCAGCCATGCCCCAATCAAGAGCTATTTTGCCTTCTGCCATAGCGCGCCTTTCTTCGATGAGCTTCTGGAGTTTGGGGTGGATGGCAAAGTTTTCTGGTAGGTGGGTGGCAATTTTGGCGACTTGGGAGATTATAGATCGATCGACGGCAGTTTTAGGCGACGGAAAGATGCGCCTCGTAGGGCGTATCTCGGCCAACGTGGGCATTTTAGCCATCGCAAGAGCTTGGCTTAATGTCTGCTTAAATTCTTCGGTCAATTGGTCTGCCAGCGCTTTTTCAACACTCCCCTCGTGGGCCAGTTTCTCTGTGTATATTTCCCGAATCGGTCGTTTGGCGCGGATTTGTTTGTATTCAGCGGGCTGGGTGAATGCGGGTTCGTCCCCTTCGTTATGCCCATATTTTCGATAACCATTGAGGTCGATAAAGACGTCGCACTGAAATAGTAGGCGAATCGCAAGGCTTAGGCGCGCTGCGAAAATGCAACTTTCGGGATCTTCTGCGTTGACGTGAAACACAGGGGCGCCAAACGTTTTGGCAATATCGGTGGGGTACCGCGTCGAGCGCCCATCAGGCGGGCTTGTCGTAAAACCGATCTGATTGTTGACAACGATATGGATCGTGCCACCTGTCGCATAGCCGGGAAGCTTGACAAACTGCATTGTTTCATAGACAACGCCCTGCCCTGCAATCGCCGCGTCGCCGTGGATCAAAATAGCCCCCACTTTTTTTCTGGCCTCGTCCCCTGTTTGCACCTGAAGAGCTCTGGCGTGACCTAAAACAATTGGGTCTACAGACTCCAAGCAAGAGGAATTGGCGGCAAGATGGACATGCACTTGCTCTTGTTTACCTGAAAATCCTTTGTGATACTTGACGTCACCGCTTTCCTCGGAAGATAGCGGAACGTTGTCTTCAAATTCTTGGAATAACGCTGCATAAGGCTTGTTTAAAATGTTGGCCAGGACGTTGAGTCTGCCCCGATGAGCCATGCCGATCACAACATGTTCGATCCCCTGTTCACCCCCCACCGCAATGAGCTCTGCCAAAATTGGGATCAACGTTTCTACACCTTCGACCGAAAACCGCTTTTGCCCTACGTATTTGGTATGCAAAAATGTTTCCAATACTTCCGATCGATTGAGGTGCTCTAAAATCCGCCTTTTTTCTTCGATCGTCGGCTGGATCGTCAGCACAGGCTCGATCTGCTTTTGGATCCACTCTTCGAGCCGTTTCGAATCAAGATCCATGTATTCGAAGCCAATGCTCGAACAATAGACTCTCTGCAGTGCGGCGCGGATCTCTTTGAGGGGTGCGGTTTCGGAAGGGCAAAAGCCAAGGGTGGGAAAATGATCTTCGAGCTCACCCGTTCGAAATCCGAGCTCATTCAAAGAAAGCTCCACGGGCTCTTCTGGAGGAGGGACAATTGGGTTCATGGGCACCCCTAAATGGCCATAGCGCCGGTATGCCTGCACCATGCGCTGCACTCGCAGGGCGCCCCCTGTTTTTCCGTCGCCTTGAGGTAGCTGCCCCCCTAGATCCATCCCCTCGAAGAAATAGCGCCATGAAGACTCTACAAGCTCGGGATTTTCAAGATAGCGCGCGTACATCGTTTCGATGAGGGGCAAATTGGCAAGCTGCGCAAAATCGGGGAGCTTTCTCATTTCTTCCTCTTTACCAAAATTAGACTTTCGAGTAAAAGTCTCTCTCCGAGCCTTTGTCATTGCACGGGCGTTGCGGTTTGAAAAAATAGTTTGACATCCGTCTCATGGCTCGGGTAGGGAAAAGGACATGAACATCAAAAGTGAACGACTAAAAAAATTAGAAACAGAACTCGAAGACCTAGAGCAGTGGATGCGCCTGGGTCTTGTGCCCAAAAAAGATACTGACAAACACAAAGAAGAAATGCGCCTTCTCAAGACGAAAATTGACGAGGAAAAAGAGCGTCTTCGTTTTATGAAAGAAAGTGGTGAGCTCGAAGAATATGTGACGCCAAAGCGCTCTTCAGCTCGGCAAGCGTACGCAGAACCTCACACCCTGCCTGATATGGATATTGGCGAAGGGATGACAGAGGCCAACCTTGATATGGAAACAGAAGCGTACGACATGGAGACAACCCAAGAAGACGAAACTGAAAGCGGCGGCGGTGGCGGCACGGGCACTGAAGATGAAGCAACTGTCGTCGAAGAAGAGGAAGATGAAGATCCTTTTTCCGATCGGAATCGATGGAAACGAGGCATCTTGGAAGATCCCGATTCTGACAATTGGTAATACCATTTATAATGGCGCCCCCCGCATCGATTTATGTGCATGTGCCTTTTTGCACGAAACTGTGTCCATACTGCCATTTTTATGTGATCCCCAATCGGGCCGCGTACCACGACCTACTTACCGAGGGCTTAAGCCTTGAGTGGGATCGCGAAAGAGCCAAGTTACAGGGCTCGTCGATTGTTTCGGTTTATTTTGGAGGCGGCACACCGGCTTTATTCCCAGAAGGAATCAGAGCATTTTTAAACAAAGTGCGTTTAGATCACGATCTTTCAAGCGCTGAAATCACTGTAGAAGCCAATCCCGAAAGCATAGGCAGCGCATTATTAGCGAGCTTCCTTGACATGGGCGTCAATCGCTTGAGCTTGGGAGTACAATCGCTTGATGATGCGCTCTTGCAAAAATTAGGGCGTACTCACTCGGCAGAGCAAGCTATTAACGCTATCCAAGTGGCTCATCAGGTGGGATTTAACAACATCAGCATCGATTTGATGTTTGACGTTCCCGACCAGACACTCGACGCTTGGGAATTCACGTTCAGACAAGTGGACGATTTGCCCATCACACACCTATCTTTGTACAACCTGACCATTGAACCGCACACGGTATTCTATCGACATCGATCTGAGCTTAAATTACCTACATCGGAAGAAAGCCTTGCGATGCATGAGACGGCAATGGAGAGGCTCTCCACTGCGGGCTTTGAGCGATATGAGATTTCCGCTTTTTGTAAGAACAAAAAGCGGTCGATACACAACATCGGCTACTGGCAAAGTCGCCCCTTTCATGGATTTGGTCCTTCAGCATTTAGCGACTGGGATAAAGAGCGCTATCAAAACACTCCTCACCTCTTTCGGTACGTGCGCGCGCTTCGCCAACAAGAGTCGCCCGTCCATTTTCGGGAAAAATTGCCGCCCCACAAAAGCGATAGAGAAAGGTTAGCAGTGGCCTTGCGCATGCTCGAAGGGGTGTTGTGGGATAAGCCGACTGATTTTTTGCAGCCCCTGATCGACGAAGGATTTTTGGTGCGTTCCGAAAAACGCCTTCGTTTGAGCAATCGGGGGCTATTGTTCTACGACTTAGTTGCCGAACAAATTATTGATGAATGTTGACAACACGCACATTGAAATCGAGCGCTCTTCCCGCCAGAGGATGGTTAAAATCGAGCACGATTTTGTCCTCTTGTACGCGGTGAACGCGGATTGGATAAACGCCCCCTGCCGGATCTTGGACGCCTAAAACAGCTCCAGCAAATCGAAACTTTTCAGGTACGCTCTCAGCATCTACCTCGCGAAAGGCTTCTTGCACAATCGGGCCGTAGGCTTCTTCAGGCGCTAAGTGAATCTGCTTGGAATCGCCAATTTTAAGGCCGAGAAGAGCCGACTCTAACGCCGGAAATACTTGGTTTTGCCCCATGACAAACACAAGGGGATCTTCCCCGACGTTGCTGTCAATTTGCGTCCCGTCTTCTAAATACACCGTGTATTCCAACGCAACTCGATGTCCTTGCCTGAGCATGCACTTACTCCTCTTTATGCCGGATAGGCCGTTTGAGCCCCTTATTTGGCATCACACTTCGAGTGTCAAGGTTTTTTTGTTTTGACATGTGAAGTTCGACGGCCGTAAAATCATTTTTTTACAAAGATATAGTCTTATGAAATTTCTAGGCATTTTTTTAGCACCTCGAAACAATATTATAAACTACTATGTCAATAAAAACTTCTTAGAATCGACGTTACAACTACTAAAGTAATGTGATCAGAAATTTTTGCCCAGCTCGCACGAGAGCTCGTTAGATGCAAAGCGACGGCCAAATACCCCTTGATAGCTGAGTGATCCAAAAAGATCTCGTACAGCACATGGGATCCACTGGATTTGAAACTGGACAGCGCCCAAATTTTGCGTTTGATTGCTAAACACATCGATCCCAAAAGAAGATGCTGAGCCGACAAAGAATGTGGTAGATGGGCCCGCATGGAACGGATCCTTTCGGACATAGCTGCCCTTCTCAATCAAGACCAATCTCCCCGAAGTGAATGAGATCTTTTCCATGAATCTCAGCCCCAGTTCCGAGCGAAGTAGCGAAGTGTATTCGTGGTCAAGAACAAGATTAAAGCCAGAACTCCCCCGCTCAGTTGTCCCCCCTTGCCAGTTATTGGCCCAGTCTAACATGAGGAACGGGTCGATAAAACACCACCCATTTTTAAGAGCCCACGGTGAATTGATCTCCAAGTGGGGTAATAAAAGCCATCCATTGAGGTGTGACGTTGAAGTAATCTGAGCGATGGAGTGTCTTTCATTGGTCATTTGATAAGGCCCGCCCCACAGGGCTAGATGGAAAGCGATGTGATCGGATCCCCAAAGACCGTAGAGCGCAACGAGTTCTTCATTGATTTTGGAGTGGTCTGCTCCATATGTGATGTTGACTTTTTTGAAGTCGTTTCAAATATAGCATTCTAT
>JBDKJI010000159.1:0-17158 GCA_039796655.1 Chlamydiota bacterium
CGGAGTGTATACTTTTCTTGGAGTACATAATGAACCAACGAATGAATTGGGTGTGGATGGTTGCAGCAGTCGGATTAACGGCTTGTGTAGCTGGCTGTCACTCAAAGACACAAACACCGCCCCCGTCAGATATAAACTCGACGTCGCCTTGTGGCGAGGATGAGGCTTGTGATGAAGGAGCGGTGTATGAAGATGATGCGGAGACATCCCAAAGAGGCCAGATTGAGGCAAGTGAGCCTGTAGAAGCACCGGCAGAAGCGGCGGTCAGCGAGCCTGCAGTTGCACCTGAGGTAGAGCAGCCTTCTGTTGTCGAGCAAACAGCGCCTGCTATCATGGTCGAGGAGCCAGCGTCGTTGCAGCCGAGCGGAGTGTCGTCAGAAGCTGTGCAACCTGCTGAAGAAAAACAGGCGGAAGTGGTTCAGAGCGGCGACACGCCTTCGTGAGCCAGCAGCTCTTTTTTTAGTTGCGTGCCACCGAGAAATTCTCCGATGGTTCCGTCGGAACGGATCACTCGGTGGCACGGAATCAAGAGGGGATAGGGGTTCTTCTTGCAGCCGGTCCCTACGGCTCTTGCGGCTTGTTTGTTCCCCATTTTCTCCGCTAGATCGCGGTATGAGATTGTTGTGCCGAAGGGAATTTGCCCTATTTCGCCGAGCAGATCTCGGTGAAATGGGGTAAGATCACTGAAATCCAATAGATCGGTCGGTACGGGGATTGTGCGTTTGATTGCGTAGGCCTCTAGCCAGTCGATGAGCGCGCGATCTGTTTTTTTTGCGCCTGTATCGATAGCATACCACGCATTACCGGATGCCGGGCGGGAAGCAAGGCGCACATGCGTCACCTTGCCTCTAGAACCGCACACTTCGACGAACATGTTCATCGGTCGGGCGATAGTTCTGCGATGATTTGGTCGCGTGATTCGAGCACTTCGTACTTGTCCGCGGTCACGGGTTGCCCTTTAAAGAACCACTCCATATCGGTGGTTTCATCGGTATAGTACTTGCTGGGGCCGTGCTTTTTATCGCGGCGCCATTCGATGTCGGCAGTGAGATTGCCGAGGTCGTCGTAGTGGTGTTCGATGCCGTGCTTTTCGCCATTGACGTAGGGCACTTCGGCAATTTTGAGTCCATTGCGATAGACAATTTTCATCCCGTCGAGAACGCCTTTATCCCAGTGGAGTCTCATGAGCGGCTTGCCGGTGGAGGTATATTTAAATTGCTCGCCGTCGAGTTGGTAATCTTTGTAGTGGGAGATGGCGTGGATGTCGCCGTTTGGATGATAGGTTGTCCGTTTGCGGATCGCGCCACTCTCCACGGCGTCGCGGGAGATGAGAAGGCCTGTGCGATCTCGTTTGACGCGCTCGCCAGCGCCTTGCTCCACTTTCGCTTCGAGCTCATGATCAGGAGTATAGTATTTCCCTTCCATAAGGCGATTGTTTTCGTATTCTTCGATACTTAAAGGCACTCCCTTTTCGTCCCAGAGCGTGATCAAATTGCGGTTATCAAATTCATACACGTCCTCGCGGATCGGCATGCCTGAGAGATCGTAGATCGTCTCTTTGAGAAGAGTCCCTTGGTCGTACAATTCTTGTTTTTCGATGATGTCGCTTTGAGGGAAGGTGTATGTGGTTGCGCCGTGAAGAAGACCTCCCTCGTAGGAGCGAGTGATCGTCACGCCGTTTTTGAGCTCGGCAACCACTTGGCCTTCTTCTGCCCGCTCGCTCCACTCTGCCTCTGATACGTCAAAGCCGTATTTGTGCACGTACTTTTGCGAGATGACCTCGCTTAGTGGGGCTTGTGTTTGGCAAGACGCGAGTAGGACGGCGAGAAGAGCTCCAGCAGAGATCAATTTCATAGCACTCCCTAGGGGTAGAAAACTGATCTTAAACGGTGCTAAGGATTTTTACAACTGTTTCGACAACTCTTTTATGCGCGTCCTCGACTTCTTCGTGCAAAACGGTTTTGTCTTTGTCGCGGTAGGTGAAACGAATGGTGGCTTGCGGCGCTTTTTGACTCTGTGGTGGCGTGTACAGGTCGATGAGGGAGTAGTGTTCAAGAAGAGGCTCATTTGCCGCGGCGATCGCAGAGCATATTTTGGCCATGGGGACATTTAAAGGTAGGGCTAATGTCCAGTCGCGCTCTGAGGAAGGGAATGTGGGGAGTTTTTGCATGGTGATCCTAGCGGGGACGAGGGGCAACAGCGCTGTAAGATCGATCTCTGCATAGTAGAGCTCCATGTCGATGCCACGAACTAGCATGGGGTGGATTTGGCCGCAGGAGCCGATGATCTCTTGATCGTGGGTGATATTGACTTGGCGATAAGGGTGGAAGCTTGTGTGGTTGCTGCTGGCCAATGAAAGAGAAGAGGCGTGAAGGCTTTCAAAGAGAGCCTCGACAATACCGAGGATGTCGTAGAAGTTGACGTTTGCCGTTTTCTGGCTCCAGTGGGCGGGTCTACTTGAGCCTGCCATCAAAATAGCGGCTGTTGTTTTTTCTACTGTTGTCTCTTTGTGTTTGAAGTGGATCCGGCCAATTTCGAAAAGGTGCAACGAACGGTTGTTTTGCGCGATATTTTTTTCTGCGACGTCGACGAGCCCTGGCAGAAGGGTAGGGCGCAAGATGGAAAACTCTTCGCTCTTTGCGTGGAGTGTTTTTAAAAGGCTCGTCTCTCCGAGTAGCATCTCTTGGGCCATGAGAGCTAGTTTTGGGCTGATTAGATCAGGCGTGATGCACTCTTGTAGACCGAGACTGACGAGTTGTTTTCGAACCTTCGTTTCAAACTCGTACATCGGGTCGTGACGCACTGTAGAGAACGTGAAGTAGGGCTTTCGGATCGGGATATGTTGATATCCGTAGAGTCTTCCAATCTCTTCAATCACATCGACTTCCATTTGCACATCGAAGCGGTAGCTCGGCGGTATCGCCATGAACGATGTGTCATTGAGTGTGCTAATGGTGAACTCAAGCCTTTGTAAAAGGCTGATTACTTCACTGAAGGAAAGCTCGGTGCCGAGGAGTTGGTTTACCTTGGCAAGGCGCACAGTGATGCGCGGCTTTGCCATGGTTTGTTTGAGATCGACTCTTCCTGTAGCGGCTTGTCCCGAGGCAATGGTCTGTAACAGATGGACTGCCTCTTGCAGGGCCGGGTCGATGCCGTTAGCATCGACCCCTTTTTCGAAGCGCGCAGAAGCTTCGGTGCGTAGATGGAGCATTTTGGCGCTTTTGCGCACTGCTTTGGGCTCAAACGACGCAGCCTCTAGCCAAATTGAACGTGTCTCTGTCTTCACCTTGCTCTCTTCGCCGCCGATGACGCCGGCAATTGCAATCGGCCTTGCGGCATCCGCAATCACAAGCACGGGCGCCTCTAACGCATACGTATTGCCATCCAGCGCTTTGCACTCTTCGCCTATCTTCGACAGGCGGACGAAGACTTTCTTGCCGCCAACGGCGGCAAGATCGAATGCGTGCATCGGTTGGCCATACTTGAGCATGATGTAGTTGGTGATGTCGACGATGTTGTTGATGGGCGTAAAACCAGCGTGGCTCAAAGTCGTTTGGAGCCACCCAGGGGATGGCGCGACTCGGATTTCATCGATCCGTTGGCCTACGTATCTGGGTGCAAAACTGGCATCTTCAATCACAACGTCGACACTGACGTCTTTCGGTAGCGAAGCGCTACTAGCGCTTCGTTTCAATGGCAGTTGCCAATACGCGCTGAGCTCTCGTGCGATACCTAGAGCGCTCATGCAGTGGCCGAGGTTGGGGGTGAGAGAAATTTCGAGTATAGGCTCGTCCCTTGGACTCTCTATGGCATCCACTTCAATACCGAGTACCGTGAGAGCGGATGCAACCTGTTCTACAGGGAACTCAAAATGGAGAAAGTCGTGGATCAAAGAGAGGGGGATTTTCATGCTGGCAAGTATAACGGCTACGTCAGAGATGATGCAAGGATCTGTTTTTGGGTACACTTAAAAACAGATCCTTGCATCATAAAAATTGGATTTTCTGCTACGATCTTCCTTCATGATGGATACAACGCCCACCAGCCCTTGGCTTAAGAAGGTGCGGAGTCTTGTGCTCGCCCTGATTTTCAGCATTGCTCTCAACATCGGGCTGATTGCTTCACTCGCTTTTTCTGCGTTGCAAAAAGGGCGCATCGTGAAGACCTTTTTATTGCCCGAGGCACAAACAAAAGTGGAGTGGACCAACCAAGGTCTTCTTCGCCAGATGGCGAGTCTTTCGTTTCGTGAGCTTGTGTCTCAGCTGACGAACCGGGAGCTTATCGAAGATGGGTTTACCAAGCGTGACTTGGCTCTAGCCGCCCTTGTAAAGTACCACCATTTCTACCTCGATAAACCTCTTGCAAAAGCGTCGCTGCAGCGCCGCTTGTATCAGTTGGAAGGGGACGCATCGATTGAGCTGTTTTTAGGCGTTACCGAAGAGCAGTATGCGGCGATCGTACGGTTTGCCTATGAGGAGAAGTGGCCTTTGACGACGGCAGGCCTTTTCCCTTTGCTCCAACAAAGCGTAGAACCCTGGGATGCAAGCTTGGTGCAGGCGTTGACTCTCACACCTGAATTTCGGGCGATCCAGACGCTCTTTCAAAAAAGCGGCGCTCCGCAAGAGACTGAGATGCTCGTTCGCCTGTGCCTTGAAGGTGACTTGTTAACGCTTGTCAATGAAGCTAAACTGGTTACGGAAAAGCTCGATTTTTCAGCCGACCGTAGACAACAGTGCTTGGCTCAGTATCTCCAACTGCATTCCAAGACGGCCGCTCGCTTAATGCTTTTGACAGATCCTCAATTTGTGGCAAGACGGCTCTCTGATCCTGTGCTCATCGAGCTCATCACGGAGCTTGGGCGATCGTTTGCCGGAGCTGAGCTGAACCAATTATGTCGCGATGTGCTTGCCTCTGCCCGCAGCGATCAAGTGTGGGAAGCGGCAGCTCGTTCTTTGTATGCTGCGGTAGACGAGGCGCCTCCGGTCCCTTTTGAGATTACCAAAGCCAAGGCGCGCTTTAGTTTAGTGCCAGCGCTTGTGGCAACACCCACGCCTGTCAAAGAGCTACTTCATCCAGCTTCTGTAAGGCAGTACGTTGTCAAAGATGGCGATAGTCTGTGGAAAATCGCCCGCGTGCACAAAGTGAAAGTCGACGAGATTGTGAAGCTCAACCGGATCGATAAAGATCGCCTCGTGCCCGGCATGGTGCTCCAGATCCCTGAATAGTCATAACGTCCCCGCAAAGCGGGGAGCTTGATAGATTAGGAGCAGCCCCGAGGGCTGCCATATCGCGCCCGAGCCCGCGTGCGTGCCCGTGCCCGGTTTTGGGGCAGCGAGGGATTCTCTTTAGCGAAAAACACCCTCTCTCACTTATCTTTAGGTTCGGGCACGCACGCGGGCACGGGCTCGGACACGAAACACTGAATCCGAGGGCCAAGCCTTGGGAGTCTACTAGTCAAACTAGTGGTTTACCTGTCTGCAATTAAGGCACGGGATCGTGGCCGCCTGGCCGGAACGGATGGCATCGGAGAATGCGCCGTATTGTCAGCCACAGGCCCTTCCCAGCGCCATGTTTAGAGACAGCTTCCAAGCCATATTCGGAGCAAGTGGGAATAAAACGGCATGTGTGGCCGATAAAAGGTCTGATTGCGCCTTGATAAAATCGGATCAGAAACGAGATGATGTAGGTAAACATTGGGTGACGTCATCATGCCACACGCGTTTGAAAGATTTCTCGAAGAATTTGTGCCCGTTCTAGAAAAAAAGACGACGCAGCTGAACCGGATAAGTTGGGTTTTGGAGACGACAGGGCATCCCGACGTCGCGTTGCTCAAGGCTGAGCTCGATGCAGAGGCACGCCTTTTGTTCAATGATTCGAAGGTGTATGCCGAGCTTGTCGCATGGGACAAAGACCCTTATCTCAAAGATCCCTTGCTCAAACGGCAGCTCAACGTGCTCCTGCGCGCTTTTCGACAAAACCAGATTCCCAAACAACTCGTAGAAGAGATAGCGCATAAAGAAGCGCTTTTGTCTCAAACGTATGCGATGTTTCGGGCCAACGTAGACGGGGTGGCGCTCTCTGAGAACGAGATCCGCGAGGCGATGAAGGAAGAGATATCGGTGGCCAAAAGAAAGCAGATGTGGGAGGCCTCCAAGCAGATTGGGGCTGTTTTGGCGCCTCAGATCTTGGCGCTGGTGCGTCTGCGTAACCAGGCAGCCTCCGAGCTTGGCTTTTCTGATTACTTTCAGATGCAGCTCGCGTTGCAAGAAGTGGACGATGCATGGCTCAGTTGCCTACTCAAAGACGTTGGAGAGCGATCAAGTAGCGCCTACGAGGCGTGTTTAGCGCAGATTCGCTCCACTCAGGCCTCTCGCTACCAGACTGCAGAAAAAGAGCTCGGGCCCTGGGCTTGGTCCGATCCGTTTTGCCAAGAAGATCCCCTTGACGCAAGCGAGCTCGATCAGCTCGTTCAAGGCGTTGATCTTGTCCAATTAGGGCGCGCCTTTTACGACAAGATGGGGATTGATGTGGGGGGCGTGCTTGCGAAAAGCGACATGTTTGAAAGGCCCGGTAAATGCCAACACGCCTTTTGCACGCACATCGATCGTCGAGGCGACGTGCGCACGCTCAATAACGTGAACGCCTCGATCAAATGGCTTGAGACGGTTCTCCACGAACTCGGCCATGCTATTTACGACCTTGGTATCGACCAAACTCTGCCTTGGCTTTTGCGAGAGCCGCCCCATATGATCCCAACCGAAGCGATGGCGCTGATTGCAGGGCGCCAGGCATACCGTTACGAGGCCTTGCAAGAGATGATCGAACACAAGCCCGAGGCTTTGATGCGCAAGGCAGACGCCAGTTTACAAAGGCGACAGCTCATCTTCAGTCGGTGGGTGCTCGTCATGACTGATTTTGAGCGGCAGCTTTACCGTAACCCCGATCAAGATTTGAACCACCTGTGGTGGTCGCTCGTTGAGCGGCACCAGCAGATTGTGCCGCCGCCAGGTCGAGAAGGGCAGTTTGATTGGGCCACGAAGTACCACATTGGCCTTGCCCCCGTCTATTACTTCAGCTACTTACTCGGTGAGCTCTTTGCTTCAGCTATCCAAGAAAAAATTGAGTCGATCTCGCAGAGCGCATCGCTCTCAACGAAACAAGCAGGAGCATTTCTAAACCGGTCGCTCTTTGCCGTGGGCAATCGGATGCGCTGGGATCAGCTTGTCGAACATGTGGTGGGCAAGTCGCTGACCGCTGACGCATGGCTGAGTCAATTTTGTTGAGAAGAACTCTTACCGTGTTATAAACTTGCCTTTTTCGTGTGCGAAAGTGGCGGAACTGGCAGACGCACTACCTTGAGGTGGTAGCGGGTTCACTCTCGTGGGGGTTCGAGTCCCCCCTTTCGCATTCCTTTGCACCGATAGCTCAACGGATAGAGCACTTGGCTTCGGACCAAGGGGTTAGGGGTTCGAATCCCTTTCGGTGCGACTTCTCAACCATCCTCTAATTGCAGACAAGTAAACCACTAGTTTGACTAGTGGACTCCCAAGGCTTGGCCCTCGGATTCAGTGTTTCGTGCCCGAGCCCGTGCCCGCGTGCGTGCCCGGGCCTAAAGATAAGTGAGAGGGGATGTTTTTCGCTAAAGAGAAGCCCTCGCTGCCCCAAAAAACCGGGCTCGGGCACGCACGCGGGCTCGGGTGCGATATGGCAGCCCTCGGGACTGCTCCTAACCTATCAAGCTCCCCGCTTTGCGGGGACGTTATGACTCTGGAAATCTTTTTGGGTACCCCTCCACTGGAACCAATATGGCATATACCGCTCGTGATTGAAGAATCGGTTCCGGGCGGCGTCGGCTTTTCTTCAAATTGTTCGTCTTCATTCGCGGCGTGCTCTCGAGCACGGCCGCTCACTCCAGACCGAAAATTTGAAGCAGCCTCCTTACCCGTTTCGCGATTCTTCAATCCCTCGCGGTATAAATGGGTTGCTGTGGACCTGAAGTCGAGCAAGCCCCGACAGACACGTACAGAACTGTCGTGAGTCGGGTGTGGCTGAGAATCTAGCCAATCACGTGGGGCGTTCAAGCAGAGGCGGGGTTGTGGCTGAGGTAGAGTCTTCGTGATTGTCGCAAGCTTTCAAGATCGGGTGGGATGGTTGTGAGTGGGTTGTTGCTGAGGTCGAGCACTGCCAGTTGTTGCAGGGCTCCAAGTTCGTCTGGGATGGTTGTGATTAGGTTGTCCTTGAGATTGAGTATTTGTAGTTGGTGCAGGCGTCCAAGATCGCGCGGGATTGTGCTGAGTTGGTTGTTCTGGAGATCGAGCTGTATTAGTTGCTGCAAAGTTCCAACGTCCGCTGGGATTGTTGTGATTAGGTTGTTGTTGAGATTAAGGAATCTCAGCCTCTGCAAATTGCCAATCTCAGTTGGGATTGTTGTGAGTTGAGTGTTGTGAAGATCGAGATCGTACAGTTGCCTGAGCCTTCCAAGGAAAGTTGGGACTGTGGTGAGTGGGTTGTTGCTGAGATAAAGCTGTTGCAGTTGCTGCAGGTTTCCAAGTTCAGTTGGGATGATTGTGAGTTGATTGTTGCTGAGGAAAAGCGTTTCCAAATTGACTAGCAATCCGATCGAAGGAGGAATTTGGTCTAAAGACAGATACCTTAGATCGAGGAATGTAATAGAAAGCAGAAAGTTGCAGATATCCACTTCTGGCGCATCAAGGGCAGGCATTGCGCGTTCACGCATTGCTTCGGAAACTCTTTGTCGTACATTTTCTTGGCTCAAAAACGTGTGAAGCGCAGGCCAATCGCGGTGTACTTGCTGATGCCATTCTCGAGTTTGGTTTAATTCTAGCAACCCCGGCAATCCAAGAGGGCGGGCGTTTATTCCCAGTAGGCGGCGGAATACACGGTGGTTTTGAAGCCAGGGACGATTACTCTCAATCCAGTCCTGGCATAGTGACTCTCGAAGCGCACCCTCAACCAAACCTGGCAGGCTATCCCGATACAGCGTATCGAACCATGCTAATGCTCCGGTGGAGGCAGCGCGTGCACAAGCGCCCCGCAAGCTTATGACGGTAGAATTATGGTTGCTAGTTTCTGTTGTCATTTTTTATTTTATATTCAATTATACAAGCGTTAATAGTATTAGTCAATATTACTTTAATTATAATATTATATATTTGCGCTCTAGGTTAAGATGGGCATTTCCTGTGGTTCTAGTCAAACTAAAGCATGTTTTTGATCCGTGGCACAGGCGATTTAAGTATCTTATTATGAGTTTGTTATATCAATCTTGGCTGTGGGAGTCTGGTGTTTGTCTGGCTAAGTGCGAGAAGAAATCTCTGCCACCTCGTTTTTTGAGGAAGAAAGAGTAAGTTCAGATTATGGCTCGTCGGGCGTCTAAGCTCAGTCGGTATCTCTGGAAATAGGTTGCTCCGGAGGTCAAGGTGTTGCAATCTCGCTAGGCTTCCAAATTCGGGAGGGAGTGCTGTAAGTTGGTTGTTGTTGAGGTAAAGTAGTGCCAATTCCCTTAAGCCTCTAAATTCGGGTGGGAGTGCTGTAAGTTGGTTATTGTTGAGGTAAAGGTGTTGCAATCTCGTTAGGCCTCCGAATTCGGAAGGGAGTGCTGTAAGTTGGTTGTTGTGGAGGTGAAGCACTTCTAATCTCGTTAGGCCTCCAAATTCGGGAGGCAGAGTTGTAAGTTGGTTGTTGTGGAGGTGAAGTACTTTCAATCCCCTTAAGCCTCCAAATTCGGGTGGAAGAGATGTAAGTTGGTTGTTGTTGAGGTAAAGGTATTGCAATCCCTTTAGGCTTCCGAATTCAGGAGGGAGTGCTGTAAGTTGGTTGTTTTTGAGATCAAGTGTTTGCAAATTGACGAGCAATCCGATCTCAGGAGGAATTTGGCGTAAAGACAAGCCGGATAGCAAGAGACGTGTGATGGAGAGTAAAAAGTTATGGATTTGCGGCTCTGGTGCGTTGATATCGGGAATTGCTTGACCTCCGGCTGCTGTTCTGACTTTTTCGGCTACGCCTGGCTGGATCAAAAAAGTGCGAAGAGCGGGCCAACCATGTGTGACTCTGTCACTCCATTGCCGAATTTCATGCAAAGCGAGGAGTCGCGACAATTCGCGCGCGGCTATCGTGGCTGGTGTGGCTACCTCGGCTGTTGGTGTAGGGTTGCTTCGTGGCCACATAGGATGGAGCTGAATCCAAGGTGGAGGGTTGTCGATCCATGGCTGCAATACAGCACTAAGAGCGCTGTGAACAGCATTTTGACTGTCTGTTCTGGCTTCGATGAAAGCTCGCAAGCTTCGCGCGTCAACTTCATTTACAAGTGCACGTGCAATTCTGTGGGCTACAGGGGTGTGGGCCCATAGTTGATTGCCTACGCCGATTGCATCAGTGTTGGTTAAGCTATGCATTTCAATAATTTTATAACAATTAGTTTTTATTTAACACAATTTTTTGTTATAAGTGTTTATTAAGATTATATTTATATATATAAAAATTTATTAAATAATAGATGTACTTTACTGTCGGTGCTGTTGTCGTAATGCCATCCAAATAGTTCTGAAGCCCGTTTGCACTGAGCGAGTTTTTTGAGTGCCTCATCAGTTTCTAGTGCAGGGTCAAACACCCCTTCCAATGTGAGGAGTTTGAGGCGAAAGCTAAGCCACAATACCTTAGGGTGTTTTGCTTTATGTAGGTGGAGCAAGTAGACGCAAGCGAGGCGGAAGAGTTCTTCTGCCCGTTTTGCTGGCAGCTGTGTTTGCAATAGGTCATATGCGATGAGGCCGGCTGTTTCCACAAGGTCGTAGCGCGTCTTCAGGGTGGTTAAAGGTTCGATGATGGTGGCATCGACGAGGTAGTGGAGTTCTTTTCTGCCTTGAGCATAGACCCACTCGCCGATGCAAAAGGGTGTTGTGAATGCGGGGTCGATCGACCGTTTTGCGATGCATCCGATTAAGCCGTGCTCTGGGGTGAAAACCTTGAGGATTCTCGCTTTGCCTAAATAGGGCACGCTTGTGAGAAGTACCCCTGAGGTTCTTTGGTGCATGTGGTTTTCATCTTGTCAAAGCAGTCTCCTAGATCATATAATCAAAGACCTATCGCAATAAAGAGGTTTCGATGGCAGGCAAGGCAAAGCAGTTTGAGGGAGAGCACTATAATCTCTCGATCATGGGCAAGCACGTTCAGATTACCGATGCAATACGCAACTATGTCTTTGACAAATTGTCTAAAATCGATCGGATTGCCGATCACATCATCGACGTGATTGTGACTCTTGATGCGCAAAAGATGGAGCAATCGTGCTCGGTTTTGATGAATTTCATCCATTTCCATATTAAGGTGAGCGCTAGCACTGACAACATGTACTCGGCGATTGATAAGGCCTTTGATCGCTTGGCCCGTTTGGTGCGTAAATATAAAACAAAGCTCCAGTCGTACCGCTTTAAAGATCGCTCAACCGTTGATATTCACGTGAACGTGATCCAGCCGCTGAGAGACGATCTGAAAGAAATCAACGACGAGATTGAGGCGGAGACAGCAAGGCGTGAAGGGGAGCGCTATGAAATGCACCATGTTGTGGCAAAAGAGACAATGCCCCTCAAGACGCTGACGCAAGATGAAGCGCTGATGAAAATGGAAATCACCGACGAGCCGTTTATGATCTACCGCTCTGAAGAGGATCACATGATCAAGGTGATCTACCGACGAGAGGATCGCAACTTTGGCCTTGTTCAGGTGCAGTGAGAGGTTCTGTTCTCTGTGCAGTGCGGGGTGTTTGGGTTGCCGCGACTCCTGAAGAGTTGGTCCGGCAAAAGGTGATTGCCTATTTGATAGGCGAGTTGCGATTTCCCAAATCGCTGATCTCAGTGGAAGAGGGCACTGCATTGTCGGGAAGGCGGTCTGATTTGGTCGCCTATATGAAGCAAGAAGCTGAGCTACTGCCCTTACTCTTGGTGGAATGCAAAGCAAAGAAGTGTTCTGAGAAAGCTCTGAGGCAACTTCTCGGCTATAACGAGACTTGGCGAGCACCATTTGTGGCGCTTGTTGCAGCGCAAGAGTGGTGTATTTATTCTGTAGCAAGCGGAGCGCTTCCTACGTTACCTCCCTATGAGACGTTGGTGGCAACGATATGTCTGAAACAGTGAGTGTCGTCCATTGGGGGTATAGTCCTGAGGCGATCCGCGCAAAAAAAGCATGGCTTCAACAAGATCGGAAGCGTCGTCTGATCGTCGTCGCACCGCGTTTGGAGTTTGCTCCCGAGCCTCACTCTCAATTGGTGTACCATTGGTATGATTCTCCTTTAGCCTTCGAGCCGATTGCTCAAGCGGTGGCAGAGACCACAGTGCTTCAGCCCACCGAATTGATCGATGTCACGCAAGAACCAGGATTCGATCTGTTTTCTAAGGCGCTTGGACAATTGGCCAGGCAAGCTGTGTTGTCCCTTTCCGATGGGGCTGATTGGGGCGTCCAGGCGCTTCGCAACGCAAAGCACAATTTATCGGTGCCCTTTCGGCGCGCTCTCGATCTGGCGGGCGCATTCGACAATATGCCCGCGTTAATCGTTGGGGCAGGGCCTTCACTTGCGCACCGCCTCACCTCAATTGAAGCGCGCCAAGATCAGTGCTTGATCTTTGCATCGGGCAGCGCCTTGCCATTGTTAAAGGACACATATCATGTGAGCGGGTGGGTCGATCCCCAGGCGGTGGGCAAACCAGCGGCCAGTTCGATCGCTACGATTGCCCCGCGCGCTAAACTCGCAAGGCAAAAAGGCGATGCATTGCCTTATCTGGTAGCCCCGGACGCCCACTTTCAGTATTTCGAGCCCTTGCTTGGGGTACTCGATACGGGCTGGACGGTGGGGACGTTTTTGATGGCGCTCGCTGTTCATTGGGGGTGTAATCCGATTGTCTTTGTTGGCTTTGACGGTTGTTATGAAGAAGGGCGTAAATACGCTGGGTCTGGCGGAGCCATGCCAGCTGCACTGGTCCCCACTGTTGATCGGTTTGGCAAGACAGTGATGACGCAAAGTGATTGGTTGATGGCGCGAGATTGGATTGAAGCGCTTGCGAAAAAACATCCCGATCGGATGTTCATCGACGTATCGGGTCGGGGCTTACGATATGAGCCTTTGATTCTCGATCGATCGCTGACAGATCTTGCTTGGCCAGGTCAAGATATTCGAGGGGCTTTGCAAAGGGCTGTCAGCCGATTGCCTCAGCAATCGGCACATGATTTCTGGGCGCACTTGCGACGTTCTTTACAGACGACGCAGCAGCAGCTACTCCCCGCCTTGCAGGGCGAGCTACTCGATCTCGACGGCGATGCCGGCTACGAAGTGGTGCTCAAACCTTTGTGGCAACTGTGGAAGGGCGTGTTTGCGCGGGAAGAAGGGGATCTCAAGATTCATGAGCTCGTTTTTTATGACGCAGTGCTCCGGGAGTACCTGAGTGCCCTCACTTAAGACGCTGGATCTTTTCTTCGAGCGGTTTCCGAAGTACTGCCTCGAATATTCGAATTGGCCTGAGGGGCAAGCTGTTGCAGAGCACCTTGTGAATTCCAATCTGGGAACTATCGAAGCGCTTTACGTGTATGGTCTTGGTGCTGGAGCGCCGTATGCACAGCTTACGTCGTGGCTTGAGGAAAACGAGGCGCGCCGCCTGATCATTTTGGAAGATGATCTTGGTGCGATCAAAGCGTGGCTCAAGCTGCCGATTGCGCTCGAGATGCTCGAGCGCAATCAAGTGTGCATCGAGGCGATGACAAAAGATTGGCAAACCGCGTTGACACGCCTTGCCGAGACGCATCCATGTCCTGCGATCGATGTCGTGATGTTGCCCTCTAAGAAAAAAGAGGTCTATCGCCGGTGGAAGCTCCATTTAATGCGTAGGACGACGCTTGCGTCGTCACTTGTCTTCGATCGGTCTCAGAGCCACATCTTGTACCAGAATGCTGTGTGCAACGCAGAGCATTTGCCCCATTCTTTTTATGCCGCGCGCCTTGAAGGGATGTGCCGTGGCAAACCCGCGATTGTGTGCGGCGCAGGTCCTAGTCTCAATGATGCGATCGAGACCTTGTCTCAGTGCGATGATAAAGCACTTCTCATTGCCGGTGGCTCTGCGGTGGCAGCCCTTTCATCGCGCGGGATCATGCCCCATTTTGGGATTGCCGTCGATCCCAATGTCGAGGAATACCATCGGTTTTGTGACAGCAAGGCCTCTGGGATGCCCTTATTGTATTCGCTGCGCTTGCACCCCGACGTCTTTTCGATGTGCAGTGGGCCCTTTGGTTACATGCGTAGTGGGATTGGAGGAGCGTTTGAGCTGTGGCTCGATGAGGCGCTCGGACTGACCGAGCCTCTTTTGGGATCGACTCTTTCTGAAGAAGCGATCTCTGTCACGGCGATGTCTGTTGCGTGGGCCCACTTTCTCGGTTGCGATCCCATCTATCTAGCAGGCGTTGATCTTGCCTACGTCGGTGGCCGGCGCTACGCGTCAGGCATTACTCACGACCCCACATCGGATGGCGCTGTCTTGGCGCTCGATCGACGCGTGCGGCGCAAAAATGGCGAAGGCAAATGGGTGGAAACAGCTATCCGTTGGGTTATGGAAGCTGCGAGCCTGGCGCATTTTGCTGGGCACCATCCCAATGTTCGCTATTACAACACAGGTCTCAAGGGGGCTGTGATTGAGAATTTTCCGCATCGTCCTCTAACCGAGTGCCTCACTTATCCGTCTTGGCCGTTTCAAGCGAACATCGCGTCGATGATCGAACAGGCCAAATTGCCGGCCACCGCGGGTGCCATCGTCCAAGAGAAGCTCGCGGAACTCAAAGCGTCGTTAGAGAAAACGGTGAGCTACCTCGAGGTGCTCGCAGGGCAAAAAAGCGGCAACCGTATTCTCGCAGAGTTCGACCTCGAAGAGGAGCTCGCCGTCCAGTTGTTGTTCCACGATGCAGCCAAGACCTTCAGCTCATCAAAGCAGTTTTGGACCGACTACCTCCAAATGGTGCTCAAGTTTCTTTGATGCTCGAAATTACTCCAGGAATTTTTGTTAAGGGCCACTAGTCTTCCCCATCATCGATACTTGCCGATCCATATTCTTGTAGTTTATTGCGCAGCGTGCGGACGCTGATGCCCAAAATGGCGGCGGCGCGCGTCCGATTTTGGTGTTCTGCCTCGAGAGTTTCCAAGATGAGCCGTTTTTCGACTTCGTAAAGCGACATCCCGATAGCAAAGGGGTGGCGGCGCGGCTGGAGTGGCGCTTTTTTGGGCCAGGCGTCGTCTTCGAAGTCGAGGACGACCGCGCGCTCGATGCGATTGGCTAGCTCACGGACGTTGCCTGGCCAGTGGTAGGTAAGAAGGCCGTCGATATAGGCGTCAGTGAAGGGCTTGGGCGCTTTGTGGTTTTCCTTTGCAAAGCGGCGCAAAAAATGTTCTGCAAGTGGCAAAATATCTTCAGGGCGTTCTCTTAGAGGCGGGATATGGAGAGGTACCACGTTGAGGCGGTAGAATAAGTCTTCTCGGAATGCTTTGGTTTCGATGGCCTCTTCCATGTTGCGGTTCGAGGTAGCGAGAAAGCGGACGTTGACTTTTGTAGAGCGAGTTCCGCCAACGCGTTCGAACTCTTGCTCTTGGATGGCTCGGAGTAATTTGGCTTGGATAGAGGGAGGAATTTCTGTCACCTCGTCGAAGAGTAGTGTGCCTTCATGGGCCAGCTCGAGCCTACCTTGCTTGCGCGCTAAAGCGCCTGTGAACGCTCCTTTCTCGTGGCCAAAAAATTCTGATTCAACCAGTGTTTCTGGAATCGCAGCGCAGTTGACCTTCACAAATGGGCCCGACGCTCTTGTGGAAAGTGAGTGGATCGCCTGGGCGATTACTTCTTTGCCGGTGCCCGATTCGCCGGTGATGAAAACGGTGGCATGGCTTCTGGCGATTTTTGATAAGTCTTTGACGAGCTTTTGCATGGAGGGGCTCACTGCAATCAGTTCGGGAAACTGCGCTTCTTTGTAAAATTGGTTTTCTCTAAAGAGGCGCGCATGTTCTTCGGCCTTTTGGCACACTGCCTCGAGAGCTTCAGGGGAAAATGGTTTGATCAAGTAATTGAACGCCCCCTTTTTCATCGCGTCGACCGCCGACTCAATCGAGCCGTGGGCTGTCATGAGGACAAAGATGGCGCCGGGGCAATGTTCCTTGGCAGCTGCCAGCACCTCGAGTCCTGTTTTATGGGGCATCACAACATCGCTAATGATGAGATCAAACGGCTCTTTTTTTAGTTTCTCGCATGCTTCCAGGCCGTTTGTCGCGCGTTCCACATCGATCTTGAGACGCGTGAGGGTGTCTGAGACAAAGCGCAGCATCAGAGGTTCATCGTCGACAACAAGGGCTTTTTCGATCATTTTTTTACCTCTTCAGCGGGAGTGTGATTGTGAATGTAGTGCCTTGGCCGACCCTCGACAGAACATCTATTTTGCCATGGTGGGCTTGGACGATTTTTTGCGCTTCGACAAGACCGAGACCGTTGCCTGTTTTCTTCGTCGTAAAAAATGGAGAAAACAGCGAACTCAGTGCCTCTTCATTCATGCCAATCCCTGTGTCTTTGATCGAGATCTGACAGCAGCTTTCTAGTTGCAAGGACGACACAGTGAGAGTCCCCCCATGAGGCATCGCCTGGATTGCGTTGTAGAGTAAGTTCAAAAGCGCTGCTTGCAAAGCGTCTTTGTCGATAGGCGCTAAAATGGGGGCGTGGGGAATGTGCATCTGCCAGAGGATCCGTTCAGAAAGAGATGGGTCTGCTTTGCAAAGGCGAATGACGCTGCGCAAAAACGTGCCCACTTCCGTTGTTTCGGGTTGGATCGCAATAGGCCGGGAGCATTCGAGGACGGTTGTGACAAGGCGCTCAAGCGCTTTGGTCCCTTCCAAGATAAGGCCTGCCATTTCTTGCAGAGAAGGTGAGTGGGCCAGATCGCGAAATAATAGCGATGCATAACCGCGGATGCCGCCAAGAGGATTGCGAATCTCATGGGCCACTTTGGCTGCCATCTCGCCGAGCTCTTTCATCCGGTCGTTGCGGTGCGCAATTTGTTGGAGGCGGAAAGTTTCGCTCACATCCCGAAACAATACGATCATCCCATGATGGGATTTGGGGCCTTGGAAAGT
>JBDKJI010000160.1:0-6535 GCA_039796655.1 Chlamydiota bacterium
CCCAGATCGACTCGCCGCCAGCGCCTGTACCGGTGGGGTCTCCCCCTTGAATCATGAAGTTTCTGATCACACGGTGAAAAATCACGCCATTATAATAGTCTTTTTTGATAAGACCCAAGAAATTTTCACATGTTTTGGGAGCCACATCAGGCATTAACGTCACTTCAATAGTACCCAAATTCGTTTCGATCATCACTACAGGTTGTTTCATTGTTTTATTAGACTCCACATCCAATGCTTGTAAAATAAAAAGTGGGGCAATTGCCCACAACCAAAGGTTTAACCACTGCATAAACCTCTCCTTTTTTCTAAAGAAGAATTGTAAAATACTGACCAATTTATCAGTAGATTTTTTTTGCCATCCTCTCTAGTCTCAAAAGCATGGAATGGCTTTTATTCCTCATCATTTTTTTTGGCTTAGTGTTCGATTACACCAATGGCTTTCATGATGCTGCCAACGTCGTATCTACCGTCATCGCAACTAGAGTATTGGCTCCCCTTTCTGCGATCGTCATGGCAGGCGTTTTAAATTTCGTCGGCGCGACACAAATTAGCGGCGTTGCCCAAACGATTGCTTCAGGCCTGATTGACCCGCAAGGAACCACTCAGATTGTCGTGTTATCTGCTGTGATTGGAGCCATCACCTGGAACCTTCTGACCTGGTATTATGGCATCCCCAGCAGCTCGTCCTACGCGCTCATCGGCGGGATGATTGGGGCTTCGTGGTCTCACTTAGGCATCGACTCGATTCTGTGGAAAGGCGTCACAGAAAAAGTCGTATTGCCAATGCTAATTTCTCCTTTTGCTGGATTTCTCATTGGCCTGACAATTATGAAAGGGCTTTTTCTGTTTCTTCATCATAACCCCGACAAGCAAGAACACGCTTTGTTTCGCCATTTACAAGTAGGGTCTGCCTGTTTTGTCGCCCTATCACACGGTCTCAATGACGCGCAAAAAAGCATGGGCCTTATCACGCTTGGCCTTTTTAGTGCCGGTGCGATTACTAACCTTGAAATCCCTCTATGGGTGATTTTGGCCTGTGCTATTGTGATGGGGCTCGGCACGGCTTCTGGAGGTTTTCGGATCATCCGAACCATGGGATTTTCAATCACGCGCATCAACTCAGCCCAGGGCTTTGCCGCTGAAACATCAGCATCCACCGTCATTTTGGCTGCCAGTTTTTTGGGAATGCCGCTCAGCTCCACGCACGTGATTGCCGGCAGCATTACGGGGGTGGGTGCCGCTCGCGGCAAAACAGCTGTCCGCTGGAGCGTAACGCAAAGACTGATCGTCGCTTGGGTCCTTACACTCCCTGGTGCAGGCACCGTTGGCGCGATTGCCCAATACCTCGCTTCTCAATTACTGTGATCAGAGATCGTACAGAGGATATACTACTTCCACCTGAATGGCGCCCAAAAAGGACTGATTCAAATGTTCAGTCTGGAGTGAGTGGCTGTGCTCTAGAGCACGCCACGAATGAAGACGAAACATTTGAAGCAAAGCGAGGAGCTTGATAGGTTAGGAGCAGCCCCGAGGGCTGCCATATCGCGCCCGAGCCCGCGTGCGTGCCTGCGCCCGATTTTGGGGCTTGGGGCAGCGAGGGCTTCTCTTTAGCGAAAAACATCCCCTTTCACTTACCTTTAGGTTCGGGCACGCGGGCACGGGCTCGGACACGAAACACTGAATTAGATATTAACTCCGAGATTTTGAATCAGTCCTTTTGGGTGCGCTTCAGGTGGAAGTGGTATATATAGTTCTTATTTACGTATACAGTCAAAGTCGACAATACCAATTACGGGTGGATTGCTGCCAATTATTACGCCAGCATTATGTGGAAATATCTCCACAGCATCCAATGGACGATCAGGTTCCACATCACATAAGCCAGTAGACCCCACAAGAACATCAAACTGTCTTTTGGCTTCGCGATCCTCAACCCTCCTCACATAATATGGTCGTAAATTCAACGCCTCTTCAATAACCGCGTAACAACCTGTATTAAGCCTGAGCTCGTAGGATTTAGGAATATAAATACGATTGAATGAATCAGCAACTGCTCTAACGTATTCGATGACTTCAGAATGTTTCGCTAGATTAAGATAAGAGTAGTGCCATGGATCATTTTGCTTTGGTGTTTTAATTACCCAGCCTGGTAACCCTGGATGACCAAACGTGACCTTTGATATACCGCTTCCTAAACATCTCCAAGCACCTACTTCCGTTTTAGTGCTGCATATTGCTTCAATTTCTCTTCGATGGAAATCCAAAAAAAGAGATAACCTGCTCTCTGCTGTGGGCAAGTCAGCTTTTGGATGTGTCGATGCAGGCAGTCCTAAAAGCACTGTGGCTTGATTTGCGGTGTGAACACACAAGACAACAGCCGCCATTCCGGTAATGCCTACAGCCATTTTGCATAAACCAGAACGATATTGCCCTTTGGCTACATCTTTAAGACCAAGAACACCTATAAAAGAGCTAGCCAATCCGAGGACACATGCTTGTTGCGCAACAATGATCACACGTGAGTCAAGGCTGCAAACTAACGCAGTCCCCGCTACACTTGCACAGGTTCTCACTATCCCTTTAACAATCTGAGATAGACTCCGTTGTTTGATTCCTTGTACCAGCTGGAGCGCCCCAGAGACCCCAATAATTCCTGTCACCGCTGCGAGGGTACATTTCATGACCTCACTTTGCTTTCCTGCACTAACCCCACTGAGCCCACCCCCAATATTAATCGCACTTAACCCAGCCAATATATACCGCACGCCACTTCTAAGGCGTTTTTGAGTCAATGCAACCGCGCCAGCGACAGTGCCTGCAATCCCAGAAGCAATTAAATTTATTTCTAGCATATTTTTTCTTATAGTAATGTTTATATAAATACTTGATAAGTTTACAATTTATTACATTACAAAGCAATATAATATTTCTTGCTTATTATGTGACAGCACTCGAATCAGTCTTTTTTGAGCGCCATTCAGACGGAAGAGGTATACGTCTTTGCCAAATAGTAGAATAAGGGTATTCCAACGAGGACGTTAAACGGGAACGCAATCCCTAGAGCAAGAGGCATGTAAATGGCCGCATTCGCCTGAGGCAGTGCGGCGCGCATTGCAGCCGGCACAGCGATGTACGATGCGCTTGCCATGAGCACCGCAATCAATGTTGTCCCTCCTACACTCATGCCGAATCCACAGCCCATAGCAACACCAATAAGCCCATTGATCATCGGCATATAAATACCAAACCACCCGAGTCCTCGCGGGAAAGATTGAAAAAAATTTTTAGAGACGCCTACACGCATTCCCGTATCAAAAAGAAAAACTCCCAAAGCAACGCTAAAAGGAACCAGCAAAATCCTGTACACCGAACTCAGTTGAGTCACCTCAAGAGCCATGCCCACCCCCAAACCAACGAGGATCGCAATGACGGCCTTATTTCCAAGGGCCTCTTTGAGCAACGCCGAAACAGTCAACTGGCTGACAGCATTCGCTCTCTGAGCAATCCACAAACCGGCGACAATCGCCGGTAACTCCATCAAGGCCAAAGTCGCAATCAGCCATGGCATATAACGTTCGCCCAGCGCATCGAGAAAAGAAAGCGCTGTCACAAACGTCATGATACTCACAGAACCAAACGCCGCAGCAACGGCTGCAGCCGTTGCGCTATCCAAAGAAGTCGATCGTCGAAGCCAATAAAAGGCTCCCCAAGGCTGGATCAATCCCCACAAGATCAACAATACTGAGGTCCCCAAAAAAGCCTCGCCATCCGCAAGCGAATGGACAAGGATAGGCCCTCCCCCCTTCACCCCGATCGCAAACAACACATACACCGTCAGCCAATCCAAAACAGCCTTAGGCAACCGGGGAACAAAAACCATCTTTGAACCGCTTTTCAAAATAAACGGTATGACAATAGCCATAAGATATCCGCAAACAAAACAAAGCAGAGGAATGTTTAAAAGGTTTTGGAATATTATTTGAATAAAATATAACATTAATTCATGTCATCAATAACGACATATATTAATATAACGTCTGTCTATTTGCAATACGGAATATTGCATAGATAAAAAATTTAGTTACCAGATAGGTAGGATCCCCTCTCGGCAAACGGCCCCACAGGGCCGTTTGCCCTGCCGGGGCGGCGGTCTCCATCGGTTTTTTCCGGCGGGCCTTAGGCCCGCTCGAAAAAACATCGCTGTCGACTCGAATCCGACCCCGAAAGCCGCACTTGCGGCTTTCTTCTTCCGCTTTTCTCGGAAGAAAATCGGAAGAGGTAGGATTCGAACCCACGAACCCTTGCGGGCTTCCTGTTTTCAAGACAGGCGCAATCGGCCACTCTGCCACTCTTCCTAAAACTGCTTTAAAAAACGAAGATCATTACCAGTAAACAGGCGGATATCGGGAATTTTGTGCTGGTCTATCACCAGCCGCTCTATTCCCATCCCCCAAGCAAACCCAGAGTATTCTTCCGGATCAATCCCCGCTTGGCTCAAAACATTGGGATGTATCATGCCTGTTCCTAGAATTTCTAGCCACCCTGTATGCTTGCAAAGTCGACATCCGTCGCCTTGACAATGCGCGCAGCGCACGTCCACTTCCAACCCTGGCTCAACAAAGGGAAAATAACTGGGCCGAAACCGCGTGACAGCCGTCTGCCCAAAGAGTTGCGTTAAAAACTCGTTCATCGTCGCAAATAGATCGGCAAGACTGACGTTCTTGTCGATATAAAACCCTTCTACTTGATGAAAAAATACGTGCGAACGAGCCGATATGTCCTCATTGCGAAAACATCGCCCCGGCGCAATCACTCGTATCGGCGGTTTTTCTTTTTCCATGACGTGCACTTGCACGTTACTGGTGTGCGTACGAAGAAGAAGATCGGGCCCCAAAAAAAAAGTGTCCTGCATGTCCCTCGCAGGGTGATCGGGCGGAAAATTCAGACCACCAAAATTATAGTGGTCCAAATCAACATCTGGCCCTAAACGGACAGAAAACCCCATGCCGACCAAAATCGAAACAACCCGGTCGATCATTTGCTGCACAGGATGGAGCTTACCTAGGTTGGGCTGTAAACCTGGTAAAGTGGGATCGAGTTTTTCGGTAATAAAACGAGCCTGCATTTCTTCTTTCTGCAGACGCAGAGCACTGTGCTCGAGATGAGCTGCAAGCTCTTCTTTAAGGTCGTTGATGAGCTTGCCAAGCTGAGGCCTCTCTTCGACGGAGGCCCTCTTTAGCTCATGCATGAGAGATTGGACAGGGCCCTTTTTACCTAGATATTTCACCTTGATCTGCTCAAGCTCGCGCGAAGTATTACTATCGCGCAAATCCTGCATAAACTGCAGACGCAGCTCATGGATCAACTGGGGCAATGCACCCATCTGACAATCCTCGGTTGGGACCTACTAGTGTCTAATCTCGAAAATTCACGGTCATATTTGACCCATCTTTATCCCGATGAGCTTCGTGCTCGCGCTTTGCTCATCGGACAAATCTGGGCGCAAATACGTGCGCGAATTTTCGCAATTAGACACTAGCTAACCAGTTTTTGCTTGGCTGCCACTGCAACAGCGCCAAATGCTTCGGGATCTCGGATCGCAAGATCTGAAAGCACTTTGCGGTTCATGTCGCTACCCATTTTCTTCAGACCGTGCATTAGCTTGCTGTACGAAACGCCATGCATCTTCGCCGCAACACCGATTCTCTGAATCCACAGACTGCGAAAATCTCGCTTTTTCAGCTTTCGATGCTTGTAATTGAACGCAAGAGCCGACATTAGGGCGTCTTTGCTAAGCTTAATGTGATTCTTTCGATCACCGTAAAAGCCCTTACACTGCTTCAACATTTTCTTGGTCCGCCGTCTGGCCGCGACCGCATTCGTAATTCTAACCATGGCTCTTTACACTCCCATCATGATCTTGAACATTTTTACTTGCCCATCATCCACGAGGCGAGACTTGGCTAGCTTTCGTTTGCGATTGGAACTTTTCTTCGTCAAAATGTGACGCCGACCAGGCCGCATGCGCTTGAGTTTGCCGCGCCCTGTCACTTTAAATCTGGCTTTTACCGCTTTGCGGGTTTTCATCTTTGGCATTTTTTGCCCTCGTTTATGTTGCCGTTGGAGTGGCTTTTGCTTTTTTACCGCCAGGCGCTAAAACCATTGTCATGGTACGCCCCATCATTTTTGCAGACGCCTCTACTATGGACACGTCAGCAAGCTCTCGGCAAAAGCTACCTACCACTTTTTCACCTAAATCAATGTGGAGCATTTCTCGCCCCCGAAACACGATGCTGATCCGCACCTTGTTCCCTTTAATCAAAAAATCTCTTGCATGCTTCACTTTCGTCTGAAAATCATGCGTGTCAATATTCGGCTTGAGCTTAATCTCTTTCACCTTGATCTGAACTTGCGACTTTTTGCTGTCTTTCTCTTTCTTCTGCAAGTTGTAGCGGAATTTGCCGTAATCGATGATTTTCACCACCGGAGGCTTCGCTGTCGGAGCGATCTCAACTAAATCAAGCCCCGCTTC
>JBDKJI010000161.1:0-5039 GCA_039796655.1 Chlamydiota bacterium
AGAGTTCTTTGCCGAGCAAAGAGACTGTAACAGCTGGTTGCATCAGATGTGTTGCTGCGGCTGTAATGTCAGACTTGCTGGCACTGAGGATATGGTCTCGAAATGCTTGCCTTAGCTCCACTGTTCGGTGCGCTCTTTGCCACGAGTAGGCGACCATGGCACGGTTGCTGGGCGGGATCGGTGCATCGAGCGTTTGGATTGAGCTGAGCTTTGCCTCTTCTAATTGCTCTTCAGAGAAGCGTCCCTCTGCTAGCCATGTCGCTGCGCCTTGAAACACTGTCAAAGTGCGCGCAAGCTTGGGGTCTCTGTACGCGTAGAAATGGAAGTTTCCCGTGGTGGGGGCGTATGTAGCGCCGCCACCGTACGCGCCGCCTTTTTCTCTGATCTCGGGGTGGAGGTAGCCGTTTTTGAGTAGCTCGGCTGCGATCCACAAAAAGGGCGCGTCTTTGTGTTGGTAGCCCACTGTACGCATGCCGTACGCTGTAAACGCAACAGGCGCAGGGATGAAAGCGACGTGGGATGCGACGGGGTGGTAGCGATAGGCCCCTTGCCAGTGATCTTTCGATTGTGTGGTACTTACGCCGATCTTTGGCACCAGATCGCTTGCTACATCCGCTTCGCACGTGACGACGTATTCGGGCGCGCTCTCGAGAACAGTTTTCTGTAGGCGCATCAGCGCCTCTGGCAGCGTCTCTGGGTTTTTGGCCCACTGCATCACGCGTTGATAGTAGGGCAGACCGTTCCATTGGTTATAGACGTAGCCAGCCATGCCGAGACCACTGAGCGCCGATTGGATGGCGTAAGAGAGGCCGTTTTTTGCGAGGCGATTTTGTAGTTGCGTCTTCTCTTCAGCGACGAGCTCGCCGAGTCGCGCCTGATCGCTCCAGTCAACGCCGTCTGTCATCTCTTTGAGCAGCTCGATCAATCGGTCGCTATTGCGCTCGAGCGCTTTGCCGTGGACGCCAAACGTGGGACAGCATACGTCTGCATTTTGCGTTACATGCAGCGCCAAAGAAGCATTCAAGCCGCCGGTGTATGCTTGTTGGTAGCTCAGCATCTCTTCGAAGGTGCGCCCTTTGCAGCCCATCTCTGTGAAAAAGTGGGTCATCATCGAGAGTAACGGGAGATCAGTGGCGGCAATTTCAGGCAAACCAATGACAAAATCGGCATAGACGATTTTGTTGGTAAACTGTGGCGACACAAATACGTTTTTGTCTCGTTTCAGCTCAATGACCCGTGTTTTTCTAGGCACATCCTTCAACGTGACTTTGGGCAAACACGCAAGTGATTGTTTTTCCATGGTCGCTTGTGCGGCCATCAGGTGTTCCATTTGATCTTTAATTTTGGCTGGGTCCACTTTGCGAGCGATCTTTTCGAGGCCCTTTTCTTCTGCCGCCTGCTCTGCAGCATCGAGTCCTCGATCGGGTCTTAGCACAAGAGTCACGCGGTGGGCATTATCAATCAGATGTCTTTGGATGAGCCCCGTCAGAAACTGCGGGTCTTTACATTTGGCCCGTAGATCGTCGAAGAGAGAATGGATCAATAACGCTTGTTTGGCGTCGCAGCCGTGTTGTTTGATGATAGCAGCGCGGAAAAAGAGCGATAGGCCAAAGGGGATCCCTTCGGCGCCGATTTCGGTGCGCTGGAATTCGAGTTGGTGCAGTGACGCTTCGATATCTTCGTGAGTAAACCTCTTTCGGACGCATTCCGCAAGCGCGGACAACACCTTTGCTACCAAAGCATTTGCCTGATCGCAGTCGCACCCTTTGCATGTGAGGGTGTAGGGCACTTCGCTCATTTCCACATCGAGGCTCGATTCTGCCTCTGTGCACAGTTTCGACGTCAATAGAGCCCGCTTGAGCGGCGAGGCGTCGGTGTCCATCAATAAAGAGTCGATGAGGCACAGCGCGAGTACCTCTTCTTGGTGAGCGACAGGCGCCGTCAGCCAGGCAATTGAGATAACACCTTTTGTCTCGGCTTCAGCGACAGGGTACTTCGCTTCGGCTGTCACCGGCTGTGTGAATCTCCGTTGTCTTGGCAGCGGGGGTAAGGGGGCCATCTTCCCGACGCCTGCCAGGGCATGTTGTTCGATGAAGTCGAGATGTTTCACAAGGTTCAAATTGCCGTAGAAAAAGAAAAGGCATCGCGACGGATGGTAAAACGTCGCATGGAACTCAAGCAAATCGCGGTGGGTGAGCGTGGCAATCTCTTTCGGGTTGCCTCCCGAGTTGTGCGCGTAGGGCAGATCGGGCGTCAACGCAGCTGCAAGCGCTTCCCAGAGCCGCGAGTCGAGCTGGCTCATCGCCCCCTTCATCTCATTGAAGACGACGCCTTGGTGGACAAGCGGGCTCGTTTTCGGGTGGGCCACATCGGCAAGCTCAAGGCGGTGCCCTTCTTGCAAAAAGCTTATTTCTTTCAAGAGCGGATGAAACACAGAGTCGAGATACACCTCGAGCAAGTTGTAAAAGTCTTTTTCGATCTGTGAGCTTGCTGGATAACAAGTAAAGTCTTGCCCCGTCAGGGCGTTCATGTACGTATGCAGGCTGCGTCTTGTCATAGAGAAAAACGGATCTTTGACCGGGAATTTTTTTGAGCCGCACAGCACCGTGTGTTCTAGGACATGGGCAACACCATTTGAGCTCGGTGGCAGCGTCTGGAATGAGAGGCAAAATAAGTTTTCAGGGTCATCGCACGCGATATGCATGACAGAGGCGCCCGTCGGTACGTGCACAAGTTCAATCAAGCTCGCGTGGAGTTCATCGAGAGGAAGATACCGCGTCACGAGGAAAGAGCCGTGCGTCCCTCCTTCGAACGAAAGCGCCGAATGCAACATATCGGGAAAGTATACTCGAATAGATCTTTTAGCGCTTCGCGGCCTTGGCGCACTGACGAGCCATGTAGTTGCACTCGCCTAGAAGAAGGACTAGATGATTTTTGTCTTTTACGATGGTCGCGGCCGACGCTTTGCGATGGACATCTTTTTTCAACTTTGCAAATGCGTCGTCGAGTTGTTTTTGGAGCTTGTGGTAGGTTTCCCAATGCGCTTTTTTGTTGGCGCCGCCCCCACGTACCGCTTTACGTGTCACCTTCTTGCGGGCTGCCTTGCGCTTCGGCGCTGCCTTTCGGGCCCCTTTTTTCATCGCTTTTTTCTTCACCGATCGTCGTTTGGCAACCATGGATTCGCTCCTCGTCTCAAATCACATTGTATATATTTTTTTTATTTCGTCATTGAGCAATTATAAACTTCTGGGGTCCAGTAACTTAATGAGCATCACCTCTCGCACCGCAAGTTCGCTGAGTTCAATTTGATCCATTTCGATCTGGGTCAACAGGATCGGGTACTGTGGGTCAAAAGAGGGGAGATCGTTTAGAAAATCGCGCATCACGCGGATGCGTTGGCCCAGTAGATTTTGCTCTTCGCGGTTGACAATCAGCTCTTTCTGGTACAACTCAAGGCTGTTGATTGTATCTGTGACAAACGATTGAATGACTTCCGGTTTTGAAAAGTCCAAATTGTTATGTCGTTGAAATAAAGGACGTTTCATTATTTCACATCCGGCTGTCATTCATAACTATATATTAATAAAAATTTATTATCAACTACCGACTATACCACTTCCACCTGAAGCGCACCCAAAAAAATGATTAGAAATTTCATGAAATCCAAGTTTTTGAAAAGGCTCAGCGCAGAGGAAAAAGAAATTTGAGGTAAAACTGGCCTCACCCTGAGGGAGAGGGGTGATCGCCAGGCCTGATCAGTTATATTTTAAATCAGCCGTTGTGTTCGGTTTGTCCATTTCGGGCCAACCGAACACAACAGAGCGAGCCTGGTGGGAGTGATTTATGCTTGCAATCTGGCGAGGGCCATATCACATGCCTGCCGGACGCTGTCATCGGCGTGTTGGTGCGTTCTGATCAACTCTATCAGCCCTCTACGACGTGGAATGGATACTCCTGCTATATCCTGATTCTGTGCTAGTTCTTCCTCAGAAGGCGCTGCACATTTAGCGGCGATTCGAAGCATCATAGTACGAACAGGTCCGATGATTATTTGTCGTGATTCGTCATCTGGTACTTCTGCTTCTGCTTCGGGGTTGAGTAGTGTAATACGTATTCTAGACGTCGCAATAACGGCTTCGTCTGTGAATCTCGGATCCGCCAAAGCCAAACGCAAAAGTGCCTCTTGGTCATGTCTAACGGCTTCGGCTGCGACGGTGGTGAGGAGATCTATGGCCATTCCGGGGTGTTCAGCTAAGATCCTTTGTACTGACGCAAGGTCACCGCGTTCGGTGGCGTCTCCAATAGTTGGCGTAGCCCACCCAAACAGAAATTCGTCGTGGCGTTGAGTGTCATCTGCAGCCGCCTCAGTTGGCTCGGCTTGCATTGCTACTTGATCGCCCGGGATGACTTGTTCAAGAGTCCGCATGAGAGCAGGATTTTCAGACAGCATCTTCTCATAGTCTTGTGTGGTTTTTGGGGAGGGCATATCGTGAGGAGCCATGTGTTGCAGTGTACGAGCAAGCTCGCAAAGCTTGGTGCAGGAAGATGCGGCGGGGGTTGAAGAATTAATCTGCGTAACGTATGCGTTGATAAATCTGTTGTTCCTTTGTTCCAAGGCTGTCCACATGCGATTGGCATGATCTTCTATTGCTCTCGCAAATTCGCCCGGAACTGCGGACTCTTGCAGCAACTCTTCTACGTTCAAATCGTGCACGCGCCGTGGTGTGAATGAAGTTACCTCTGATGCCATATACCCTCCTTGGTAGGCGCACATTATACTCTATTCTGTGTGTAGAATGTCAAGCTCAATCACCAACCGGCATCAGCCCTCGCTTTCAGCGAGGGCTGATGCCGGTATAAATAAAAATATTTACTTAAATCTCCATTCAAGATAGAAATTATCCCTCTTATTGAACAAGGGAGAGGTTATGGCGGCGGTGCACACCGAAAGCGGGTGTAGGGGATGGCTTCGGACGACGAGTATTTTGGGCGTGGTCGGTGTGGTTGAAGAAGCTGTCTTGAAAGTAGTGCGGGCGGTA
>JBDKJI010000162.1:0-16707 GCA_039796655.1 Chlamydiota bacterium
TCTGACCTATGGGAGTGGTATAAAGCCGACGTTCCGAATCAACCCGAAGAGATCGCAGAGGATCTCCGGTAATTTCTAACGCAATTTCTTTTAAAGCTAATGAAGACATAATTCACTTTAGTTTATGAATTATATCATAAATAAAGTAAAGTATAAACCTTAATTAATCTTATTACATGTAGCAGCTACCGAAACGTTGTCTGGCAATGTTAATTGCCTGTTACTAAATTTTTTCTGAGTGTAAATTGTCAAAGAAATGATTAAATAGACGGCCGTCGACGCTAACGATAAAAAGAGCGGTACCAAACCAAACGACCCAATCGAAAGTAAAATAACTCCTATTAACGACACGGCCGCGGCAAAAAAGGCGACGATGTGCACGCTCATCTTTTTTGTATTTTCCCACCTTAGATCCTTAAATAGCTGCTCCGCTTCAACAAGCCCCTGCGCTCGCAAAGCAGGATCGGCCAATTTTTGCATGATCGCGGGAGAACGATCTACGACCATCTCGATCGCCTTCAAACTAGCTCGTCTTCTGAAACGGACGATCTTCACCTGTAATAGCTCCATTTCGGCCATTGGGGCATTATCTTTCGCAATCGCTTTGATGTTGGCCTTTTCTTCATCTGTAACAGTCAGTGCGTTTTTGAGTTTGTGGAGCGCTTTTAAATAAAGTTTGGCATCCGTCTCTGGATTTGCAGTGAGGTTGGACACATTCAATTTTGAACGAAATTGTTTACAGGCGTAGACCGACCTTACAGATACCGCCATCGCTACAACCGATGCAACGCCTGCGGCTCCACAAGAAAGCCCTCCGAGATGCGCTGCAAGATTGACGGTTTTTGATCGCGCAGCCAAAAGGCAAGCCTCCTCAGCAATGAACGCAAGAGTTGCGCCCGTTACCATTCCCCCGGCAAACGTGCGCACTTCGCCTCGGATAACACCTTCCATATCCCCAATTTTTGCCGCCTCTTTGCGCTCACGAAGACCTCCAGAAATTTCTGAAGCACCTAAAATAAGACCGATTGCGCCCGTTCCGTAAGAGACTCCCTTAGCAACGCGCCCTAACCTCAAAGGTTTCGATTTAATCTTTTCTGTAATAGGTAAAATTTGTCTTGTCATTTCAAGACCACTAGCACCCGTTGCGAAAAGCATCCACGCATCGTCTTTCAAAGTCAGATGCGCGCGCTTAACCCGCTTTTGAACGGCTTGCTGCACTGTAGGGGTATATAAATAAGACGACGTGAAAGAAGCCCCCCTGTCCACGTTGCCACGGCTAACCTCTGCCGTTGACATAATAATAACCCTTAATAACCCTAATCGGCGTATATTATAACAACAAAGCAATTAACTTGGAATACGACTAAATCGTTAGTAATAACGAAAACGATTTTGGATGACCTATTGTATTTTTTTCATGTCTCTTGTATACCATACCCCTCATCTCACAAAAATTTTACAGGCTTGTGAAAATGTTTGAAATTTTTCGCCGAGCGCAAAACAAAGCCAGACGATATGTATTTTTATTTTTTTTTCTTACACCTTTATTTGCTACACACGGACTACCGTTGTACTACTACAAGGAAGCCAACTTAAATAATTTTGGCGATGTGTTATCGCATCATCTGATCGAGCGCATTGTAGGCTCTCCCGTCGATGTTTATTCACCCAAACAACACAAAGGGCAAAAGAAATTACTCGCTATCGGCTCGATTTTTTACTTTGCCTCAGATGGCGACGTCATTTGGGGTAGCGGCGTCAACGGGAAGACCCTTAGCCCTACCGATTATCGATTCATTGATCTCGATATCCGAGCTGTGCGCGGACCATTATCGAGACAGTTTTTACAAGAACACTGCCGCGTGAGGTGCCCTGAGGTATACGGAGATCCCGCTTTATTATTCCCTTATTTTTTCCCCGAGTTTAAAAAAAGCACAAACCCAGAATATGACTATTTAATCGTCCCTCATTACACCGAAATCGGTCTCTTTAGCAAAGAGCAGTATCCCAACGTCGTCTTTCCCACAGACCCTTGGGAAGAAGTAGTTAAAAAAATCGTCAACAGCAAGTTTGTCATCTCAAGTTCTCTGCACGGGATCATCGTTGCAGAAAGCTTTGGGATTCCGGCAAGAATGCTGTGGATTTCAGAAAACCGCCATAAACACATTTTCAAATACCAAGATTACTATATCGGAACGGGACGGCCGGAATTTCGATACGCTAACACTGTGGAAGAAGCGATTGCGCTCGGCGGCGAGAGACCTGTGCAGTGCGACCTTCAGAAGCTCTACGAAGCTTTTCCTTTCGAATTTTGGCCCCACGCCCCTTTCCCTAAGCCCAAATTGAACTGACATATGAAACTATTTTTCTTTCTTAGCTTTCTTTTCGGCACAGACTTTGATCCTTTCGAGGGTCATACCCCTATTGCGGCGCTCGAAGAACCGTTGTATGAGCCGCCTTTGCAAGACGCCGCCCATTGGGTGGACTTCGAAAAAGGCATACAGCCCTTCGTCTTAGGCACAAAACAAATCATCATCCCCGAACACCCTGACGCTTTCAACCCAGCCATTATCCAATGGAAAGATCGTTTTCTTATGGCTTTCCGATTCCGCTCACCAACCACCAGAAGCACCAGTACCATCGGGCTAATCTGGCTCGACAATTGCTTCAGACCCGTCGGCCAGCCCATGTATTTGGGCCTTCGAAATGTACCCGATCTTTATCCTGCTTTACAACAAGATCCCCGCCTGATTGCATCGGAAGACAAGCTGTGGATCACGTTTAGCAACGCGATCCCAGGACGCACGGACAAAGATATTCGGCGCATGTTTGTTTCCGAGGTGCTCGAAGATAACGAAGGGTTTTATATTGACCACCCCGTGTGCCTCACCGATTTTGAAGGGGAAAGAGAATCGCGCTGGGAAAAAAACTGGATTCCTTTTGTGTGGAACAATCAGCTCCAGCTCATCTACAGCATCGCCCCACACACCATATTAGAGCCTGTGTTGGGAACGCACCAATGCTTCACCACGGCAACCACGATGAGCGCGATCCAATGGGAATGGGGCGTATTGCGCGGCGGAACGCCGCCCATTCGTATCGGCAATGAATATTTATCGTTTTTCCATTCATCCAAAATCACGGCATCACTTCACTCCAAAGGGAAAATGATCCAGCACTACTTTATGGGCGCCTACACATTTGAGGCTTTTCCCCCTTTTGCTGTGACCCGAATCAGTCCGGAGCCGATTGTAGGTCCCCGCTTTTACCACGGTGCGGAACATCCAACATGGAAACCACTACGAGTCGTGTTCCCAACAGGCCTCATCGATGATGGCGATGTGATGTGGGTATTCTACGGCAGGCAAGATTTTGAGATCTGGGTCGCAAAAATCGATAAGGCACGCCTTTTAAATAGCCTCGTTACAGTTCCCCTGCGAAGACTATGATAAAACCTTACTGGATTGGTTTGGCATGCTGGATTGCTTTGTCATGGGCTGAGCCTATCAATTTAGACACAATGATTGATTCAATGGTCATTGAGACCAAGAAAATTGACGTCCCTGGCTACCCCCTCGCCTTCAACCCATCGATTATCCGCTGGCAAGGCAATCTTCTAATGAGCTTTAGGGTGATTCCCAATCGCTCCCAATCGTTTACTTCGCAAATGGGTCTTGTCTGGCTTGATGATCGCTTTTGTCCGATTAGTGAACCCCAGTTTATAGATGTGCGATCCACTGGATCGAACATCCCTTCAAGAGCTGAAGACGCCCGCCTCGTCCAAATCGGCAACCAACTCTGGATTGTCTATAGCGATAACGTCGACTCCACAATCACAGCAGGCGGATTTAGGGTCTGGATCGCAGAGGTATTGTTTGATGGCGTCTCTTTCAGCTTATTTCAAACGGAGCCACTGCTCCGATTCAATGGCATGATTCCTGCCCGCCGAGAGAAAAACTGGGTCCCTTTCGATTACATGGGCGATTTACACCTCGCCTACAGCCTCACCCCACACTACATTCTACGCCCCTTGCTCGGTCAATCTACCTGCGAAACAATCGATATTACAGCGCCCTCTCTGCCCTACGACAGTGAACAGTGGGGCGAACCGAGAGGAGGCACTCCAGCACTTTTCGACCAAGGTGAATATCTCGCCTTCTTTCACTCCTCATGCCGCCTCGCCTCCACCTACTCCGACGGCAAAGAAATGCTCCATTATTTTATTGGCGCCTATACATTTGAAGCTCACCCTCCCTTCTCGATTACCCGCATGAGCAAAAAACCAATCGTCGGAAAAACATTTTACCAAGGCCCTGTCTATAAACATTACTGGAAACCGGTCCGCGTCGTCTTCCCCTGCGGCTACATCATCGACGGTAATTACCTTTGGATCGCCTATGGCCGTCAGGATCACGAATTATGGGTAGCAAAAATTGATAAACAAAAATTAATTGAGAGCATGGAACTTGTAACAAAACGATAATTAATGGTATAAAACACGCACAAATGAGCATCAATTCGATTACAAACAGCGGTTTTGCTTCCTACTCATTAAATCAAAGTTTTCATGCGATGCAAACCAAGGAAAAAATCAAACGGATTGCCGTTTTGATTCTGTTTGTTGGCCTGGCAATTGCATCCTTTGTGGTAGCCCACCCTCTGGCGATTATAGCAGGCGTTCTCTTGACAATCGCAGCTCTTCGAGCTGCTCTTGTTGCAAAGGGGGTCTGGAACCGTTATCCGCCTACACAAAATTTATTTTCCACCGAGACACTACAACGCATTACACCCCTTTCGACCAGGTGCGACGGACAATACGACGGATTTGCCACCCTAGACGGGAAAGAAACACATGCGTGGCGCCTTAAGCTCATTCGGGAAGCAAAACGTTCGATTGTCTATTCGGCAAGTTATATGGGAGGCAGCGCGCTCAGAGAAATGTTAACGGTGATAGAAGAAGAGCTCGCGAAAAAAGAAGCTCTTACCGTTGCTTTGTCAGGAAGCTCCCCTTTTCTTACAGGCGAAAACCGCCAGCAACTCCGGGCAATCCAAGAGCGATTCGGCGAGCGATTCATATTTATCGAGTCGCCCGATAAACAATTGTACCACTCACCTGCCACACAAAGACTCTCTCTTGTCACAAACCACGTCCGAGCCCTTGTGATTGATGGCGGCAATTACTTTATGACAGGTGGTTCAGGCGTCACACCTCAATGGAGCGAAGAAACAGGCCTCACAACGCCTGAAGGATCGCACACAAAAGGGCGCATCTCTCGCATGATAGGAATCAAAGGCTATCGAGACGCCGACTTTATCTTTCATTCACCTCACGAGCGGGGCATCGGCACGCGCCTACATGTCGAAACACTCAAGCTCATGTCTCGCTATGGTACTTTGCCTGCCTGTCATCTACAATGCGAAAGCACTCCAAGCCAGTTCAATCCAGGATGGGCAGAAGAGCTTGGTGAACGCTTAGCGCGCGATCTTGCTTTAACTCTCTATGCTACAGGACCAGACACCCAAAATAATCCCTATTTTGCCGATCTCACTGCAGCCATTGCACGAGCTCAATCATCGGTTTTCCTCGCGCAAATGCATTTCGACCCACCCCGCCGCCTCACGGAAGCGCTAGAACAACAAATCGCACAAGGCCATTCGGTTACTTTACTCACAAATACCGCCAAATCTAAAGTAAGCCCCGTTGTCCATCACCTCTACGCTCCAAGGGCTGCCCGGCGTTGGACTGCATTATTTCATGGACAATCCAATCCCAATATCAAGATCCACCTGTTTGACAAACCAGCAGGCGTCACGATGCATAAAAAAGTGACTATCGTCGATGAAAGCACAACATTTGTCGGCACTTCGAACTGGGGCAAAATCAGCGAAAAATATGACTACGAAGTCAATTTGCGCGTTCAATCCAAGGCGTTTGCGCGAACTGTCACGGCAACTTTGCAACCCGATATTGAATTATCAACGCGCATCCAAGACAAAGATGCATTTCGCCTCAGCTGGAAAGATCGCCTCAAAAGCGTATTCATCCGTTATGTGCTAAAACCACTCCATCTTATAGGGTAGGCCTTTGTGATAACAGCACAACCAATTCATTATCAAGGCATTGGGTGTTATGCAATACCGGGCAACAAAAGTTTTTCATCCATCCACACACTAGAAAAAGTCAAACGATGTGCGATGGTTATCCTGTGGGTGGGACTAGCCATCGCATCGTTTATCCTCGCCAATCCTTTTACAATTACTGCCGGTGTTCTTTTCTCCATTGGCGCAATCCGCTCTACTCTTCGCCTTGCGGGCGTATGTAATCAAAGAGCGCCTTTACCACAGCTATTTTTATCCACTGCGTTGGCGCAGGTGACTCCACTCAATACGCAGTGCCCCCAAAACTACACCGTGATACCCACCGATGACGGTATTGATTCTCATCATTGGCGCCTTCGATTAGTAGCTCAAGCCACACGATCCATCGTGATGACAAACGTGTATGTTGGGGGCGAAGCATTCCAGGAATTTTTGACAGCCGTTCAAATACAGATGCGCGCGCATCCAGAGCTTAGAACGGCGATTCTGTCTGGCCCTGCCTTTTTAACAAAAGAAAACCGACGCTCCATCGCAGCACTAAGACAAGAATTCGGCCCCGATCGGTTCATCTACAAGATCTCGCCAGAATTAATGCCCTATGTCTCGCCAACCACACATCGATTTTCCTTGTTATCGAATCACACAAAAGCGCTTGTGATTGACGCAGGCGCCTATTTCATGATGGGTGGCAGCGGGATTGTCAACCTTTGGTCCAAAAACGACGGTTTACAAACGCCCGAACATTCTGAGAAGTATGGTCTATTTGGACCCGTTTCGCAAATTCAAGCATTCCGGGACACGGACGTCGTCGTCCACGCGCCCGAACCAAACGGCATAGGAACAAGACTGCATACCCAGATTTTACAACTTCTTGCCTGGTATGGGGCCAAAATATCAGAGATTCATCTATTGTTGGACAGCCGCCCCTCTGTAATAGCCCCTGGCTTAACAGAGGAAAAGCCGAACAACAAGCTCTCTTTATACGTCACAAACCCCGATGAACTCAACCCATACCTTGAAAAGGTAATCGAAGAGATTGACGGCGCGCAAGAAGAGATCGTGATTGATCACATGTATTTCTACCCTGATAAACGCATCATCAAAGCGTTGCAAAATGCAGCAGATCGAGGATGCAAGATCATTATCGTCACCAATCAAATTCACAAAAAAGGACCCAATGCGCATATCTCTTATGCAGGAATGAACAAACATCATTGGCAATTGTTATTACAAAGAAAACCAAATCCAAATATCGAAGTATGGGTATATAAGATACCTAAAACAACCATGCATAAAAAGGTTATCATCATCGACGGCAAGGCGAGCTGTGTCGGCTCTGCCAATATGGGAACTAAAAGCGAACGTTCAGACTATGAAATGAACCTCGTTATTGAATCATCCACATGCGCAGCCAAGCTACGGCGCGGAGTCGATATCGACATACAGCACTCTCGCGCCATTACCACGGCCGAAATCAAAGGCGAAAATTGTCTTGAAAAAATTGTCCGTATATTTGCCACCCACGCCTTTGTCCCTATTTTGTAAGGGTCTTTCTTTCTGCCTTCAGTTTGTCAATTTCGCGTTGAATCGCAGCCGCTTTTTCGCGGTTTTCCTCGGCCAGTTGGTTGTGCTTACGCGTTTCTAGCACTGCCTGATCTTCAAACTGCAACCTCTCGGCCTGGTTTTCGTGACGCAGTGCACGCCCTTCATAGCCCCTTTTCATCTCCTCAAGTTCAGCAATCTTCCGATCGATCTCCGCCACCCTCTCTTCTTTTGTCTGAATCTTCCCCACGATATCGTGAGCAAGCTTTGCTCCCTGACTTGGCACAAGCACATTGCACCACCATAAACCCATGAACAAGACAAGCGTCCAAACTATGCGAACCATGGGTCTGGGTATACTCGACTTTGTTGATCTAGCGCAAGGTGCCCCTGGAAAATAGAGCGTTTGTGTATAATTGCCGCTATGAGTCGGATCGTCATCCTCGCGATCATTTGGGGAACAGCCGCCTTCGGCGAAATATCTATTTTACAAAAACGCTTAGCAGAAGCACGAACAGGCGATTACCTTGTCATCGAATCGCCTAAAACCACTACTCTGATTGCCATTCGCTCAAATGAAGCAGACGCTTTTGTCATTGAAGAGATCAGCGCCCCTTCTTCCCAATTGACCCCCTACCCCACCTCATGGCCCGACTGGGTCAAACACCGCGCTCCAGGCCACTCATCTTGGTCTATGATTGAACTGAATATCCGCTCAGGAGAGATCATCGAATCGTACTCATTTTCAAAAAATGGCTGGATCGTCCTGAGCCAAGAAGAGAGCTTATTTGCCACCCTGTTACAACTACCCATGCAACTTGCGCCCACTGAAGCGCGCAAGAAAATCGGCCCTCCGCCGATGGGAGGCGAAGCTGATACGCGCCAGATTTGGCAACCATCCCTTGTGATCAGCGGCAAACGGATCGGGCAACCCCGCTTTGATGTATTTACCGCCACTTGGCCTCAAGACGGGACCGAATTATCTGGACACACAGTGTGGCTATACTTTGATCAAGAAGAAAGATGCCCTTTTCCGATTTGGGTTCAATTTGACACAACGCACGCGACAATTACGCTGCGAGGCATCGACTCAGGACGGGGTCTTGTTTCCCCCTACCGCTTTATCCCTAAACGCATCCCAGAGTTCATCGGCACGGCCGAACGCGTGGATGCGGGGGTCAGACTGCGCCTCAAAACCCCTCCCTACTTTACATCATTTCATCTCTACGCCATCGACATCACCGCCAAAGATCGGAAACTCATTGCCGTAGCTCACCAGCAAAAAAAGATCGATAAGGACCTGATTGCCCTTGAAATCGATGACAATGAACTTAAACTAAGCCTGCAACCCAAACACCGATACCACTGGCTTGTTGTCCCTGAAGGCCACAGCGAGGCGTATTCCGAATCAAGCCGTCCATTTTTGTTTTGATCGACAAAGTGATAGAAAAAATGGAGCCTTATCGGCTACACTCTGACAAGCAATGATTTTTTCTAAAGTTAAGACATACTACGGGTTAAATAAGTCGAGAAAACTATTCCGGCAAATATATCGCCACTTTCGACGCAAGCAAAAAGGGCTTATTTCGGATGACCGGATAAAAATTGAATCACACCTCAATGCGCTGCGTCTTGCGATTTTGGAAAAAAACAACGACGCAGCCAATCGGATTGCCCATCAACTCCAGGATTTGATCCAAAAAACATGCCCCAAAACTTGGTTTGACCGAGTTATTGATTTTATCGGAGCCGTTGCATTTGCCTTAGCGCTCGCCATCTGCATTCGGCAAATGTGGTTTGAGCTCTTTGTCATCCCTACAGGATCGATGAGGCCCACTCTCAAAGAAGATGATTTTCTGCTCGTCTCTAAGACAAGCTTTGGGATCAACGTCCCATTGACAACTGCCCATTTCCACTTCGAGTCCGATCTTGTCGATCGGGGGTCAATCGTCATCTTTACCGGCGAACACATGGACATCCCCGACGCCGACACCGTCTATTTCTATCTATTTCCTGGGAAAAAGCTCTTTGTAAAGCGCTTGATTGGCAAACCTGGCGACTCATTGTATTTTTATGGCGGCGCTATTTATGGCGTCAATCGACAAGGGGAAGATCTCGAAGAACTCCGTGCGACACCTTGGTTTCGCCAAATTGAGCACATCCCATACATCCGATTCGACGGGAAGATCGAGGCCAAACTAGAAAGAACCGGCATCTATTCGCCCGTGACCTTCTATCAGATGAATCAGCCCGTTGCGAAGCTACAACTTGGCCCTTTCGGCAATGTCACAGGAGAAATGCTCCAAAAAGCGCCCCAATACAGTGATCTTTGGGGATTTGGCAACTTCGCAATGGCGCGCCTATTAACAGCAGAAGAAGCGCAATCGCTATACCCCTCTCAGGCAAAAGAACTTTTGTTAGCGCCGCTGTATCTCGAACTAAAACACCATCCCAGCATTACAGACGCGCGAATGATTCGCGATGAAATGGGCAGACTCCGTCCCGATTTGGGATCAAGCACATCGCTACTGCCTTTACAGCAAGAGCAGATCGATGCGATTGCAACGCAGATGACGACCTGCCGCTTCATCGTCGAAAACGGCTATGCAAGGCGTTTTGGTTTCAGTGCCAACGATCCTTTTTTTTCTCGCTATTACCCCAAACTGCCGAATGTACCCGATGGCACATATGAGATACAAAATGGCTCTGCAAATCAGGTTTATTGGGGCGGTATTACCAAAGAACTACCCAAAACAGACCCCCTATTCCGTACAAACCCCGCCCAAGTACAAACACTGTACAATTTAGGGATCGAATTTTTGACGCAATATAACCCCGCGAAAGAACGATCAGTCATGCCATCGAGGTACGCCTATTTTCGAGAAGGCGATCTCTACTTAATGGGAGTCCCAATCATATATAAAGACAATCCCAACTTAATTCGCTTCATCAATCGCGAATATGAAAAACAATCGATGTCAACATCAGTGCGTCCTTACACCCCATTTGACGATCAAGGCCCGCCGTTCAAAGCAGATGGAAGCCTCGACGTAGAGTTCATTCGCCGCTACGGGATCACGATCCCCGATAAAATGTACCTTGTGCTGGGTGATAATCACGCAATGAGCGCCGACAGCCGTCAATTTGGATTTGTTCCTGAGCAAAATCTGAAAGGCAAAGCAACTCTGCTTTTTTGGCCGCCGGGACCAAGATGGGGCCGTCTACCGCAGCCCTCGGGACGGGTGATGACTCTTCCTAACTTGATTATCTGGGGCGCAGCGGCGGCTCTCATGTTCAGCACTTCCGTCTATCTGCGCCGCAGATTGCAAAAACCATTAGTTTAATGACTTCTGAATCGCAATCACGGCCCGCTCTCCGTTTAGGTCCCACTCTGTCCCTTCGCAATGGGCAAACGTCACTTCGACAGCGAGTACTTCATTGACGATGTATTCTTTAAAACGCTGAAACGCTGCTGTAACAACAGCACTCGTATCGATCACCACCGCAATCCTGTCTGTTACATGCAACCCCGCATCTTTCCTCATCGTATTGAGCTTATTGACAAGCTCCCGTGCAAACCCCTCCTCGATCAAATCTGGGGTCAACTCAGTATCTAGCGCAACCGTTAAAACACCTCGGTTCATCGCCGCAAGGCCTTGCTTTACGTGCCTTTCTATCTCAACATCTTCTAACTTAAGATCATACGTTAGCTCTGGTAAAGTCAAACACACCGTTTGTCCCTCCAAAAGTCGTACCATCTCTTGTTTTGTAAGAGTCTGGATTGCCGCTTGGGCCGCCGGCATTGCTTTGCCAACTTTTTTGCCCAATACGGGGAAACGGGGCTTAATCGTCCAGCGAACAAAGTCACTTTCATCAAGATGAAATAAAACGGTTTTGACATTGAGCTCATCGGCGATCAATTGTTCGCTTTTTTTGAGAGCTGTCAGTTGTTCAGCGTCCGCGGTAATGACATGGGCTGTTTTTAACGGCTGCCTTACTTTCAACTTATGTTCTTTACGCACGGCGTGCCCGAGACTGACTGCGTCTTGAGCCAGTCCCACCTCAAGCTCCAAAGCGCGATTGACCAACGCCGGGTCGACGATAGGAAAGTCAGCACAGTGCACCGAATTGGGCATACCGTCCGTTTTCAACTCTTGATACATCGCCTCGGCAATAAATGGCACAAAAGGAGCTGCTACCTTTACAGCAGTCAAAAGCGTTGCGTACAGTGTTTGGAATGCCTCTTTGCGAGCAGGCGTATCGTCAGATGCCCAGAAGCGCGATCTAGAGCGCCGTATGTACCAATTGGTCAACTGATCGACAAATGCAACAAACGGCTCCACTGCGCTTGCCAAATCATACCGATCCATTGCCTGTTCAACATCGGAAATCAGGCGCTGAGCTTTTGATAGCATCCAACGATCGATCAATGCCGATGGGGTAGAAGTTCTCCTTTCAGGTTGCCAACCGTATATATCCGCATAGGTCGACAAGAATACAAACGCGTTCCATAGAGGAATCAAAACTTGCCTTAGCACATGCTCAACACCTTTTTCCGCAAAGCGCAAGTCATCCGCTTTGACTGCTGGGCTTGCGAGCATGTATAGGCGTACTGCATCAGCGCCGTAGCGGTCGATGACGAGTTTGGGATCGGGGTAATTGCGCAGCCTTTTAGACATCTTGTTGCCATCTTCCGCCAAGATAATGCCGTTGACGACGACATTCTTGAAGGCAGGCTTATGAAAGAGCGCGGTTGCCAGAACCGTCAACGTATAAAACCATCCTCTCGTCTGATCGAGCCCTTCGGCGATGAAGTCGGCCGGAAAGCCTTGTTGGAACACTTCTTTGCCTGAAAAGGGATAGTGTTGTTCTGCGTAGGGCATCGAACCCGACTCAAACCAACAATCAAATACCTCGCTGATCCTCCGATACGTTTTGCCGCCCTGGACAAACGTCAGTTGATCGATGTGGTGGCGATGCAAATCTTCGATTTTTGTCTTGGTCAATGCTTCCAGTTCAGCCACACTGCCGATGACCATTGTGTCGCCATCTTCGCTTTGCCAAATAGGAATCGGCGTGCCCCAATAGCGATTGCGGCTGATCGCCCAATCGCGCGCATTTTCAAGCCACTTGCCAAAACGCCCTTCCTTAATGTGTTCTGGCATCCACTGAATTTGCTCATTGGACCGCAAAAGATCGGCGCGCATTGTCTCGACGGCTACAAACCAAGTGCTGACCGCTTTGTAGATCAATGGTGTGTCAGAACGCCAGCAGAACGGATAGCGGTGACGGATGGTCGCGTGAGAAAACACCGAACCTTGTTTTTTGAGATCTCGAATGATCTCTTTATCAGCGTCTTTAACGAGCTTCCCCTCGTAGGCAGGCACTTCTTTCGTGAATCTGCCATTGACATCGACAGGGCATACAATCTCAATCCCCTCTCGTTTGCACACATAAAAGTCGAGCTCTCCAAACGCTGGCGCCGAATGGACAATCCCCGTCCCCTCGTCCACTTGCACCGCCTCATCCGCGAGGATACGAAAAGCTCCCTCTCCAGAGCGCGCGGCAAAATAATCAAACAAAGGGCGATAACGGCGATTGACTAAGTCTTTACCTTGGCACGAGCTAACGACTTCGGGTGCCTCTTTAAAATGGGCCCCTACCCGATGGGCGGCGAGCACATATTGCAAACTCGAGCCCACAGGTTTGACAGTCACATATTCAGCCTCTGGGCTTACCATCAGCGCTAAGTTTGAAGGCAAAGTCCAAGGCGTCGTGGTCCATGCCAAAAAGAGGGTATTAGGCATCTCGACATCAGCAAAAGCAATGACCACAGAAGGATCGTCGACGTCTTTGTAATTCAGGTTTGCCTCGAAATTGGATAGCGGCGTCCCGAGCTGCATCGAAAAGGGCATCACTTTAAAGCCCTGGTAAATCAGCCCCCGCTGGTGGAGCTCTTTAAACACCCACCAAACGCTTTCCATGAAAGGCAGATCCATGGTCCGATAGGCGTTATCAAAATCGACCCATCGCCCCATCCGATCGACCATTGCCTTCCATTCAGACGTATAGCGCAAGACAATCGATCGACACTCTTCATTGAACCGCGCAATGCCGAACGCCTCGATGGAGGCCGCTCCTGAAAGGGCTTGCCCTTTTTCGATCTCATTTTCAATCGGCAGCCCATGGCAATCCCAACCAAACCGACGCGGCACAAAATAGCCCTTCATGGTTTTGTAGCGAGGCACGACATCCTTAATCGTCCCTGCTAACAAATGCCCATAGTGAGGTAATCCCGTGGCAAACGGAGGACCATCATAGATCGTGAATTGCTTTGCATTGTTTCGCAGTTGTAGCGATTGTTGAAAAATATTGTTTTCTTGCCACCACCGCAAAACCCGCTCTTCACGGTTAGGGAAAGACTCATCTGTGGAAAACTGAAACATATAAGCCGCCAAATCGAGGCAGATTATATCTTAGGACGGCTTATTTACGAAATCGATCCACGTCAAGCTGATGCTGAGATGCAGTAAGAGTCCATAACACGTCACTTGGAGGTGTGTAGTGATCTTCTTTTCGAGTCCATCTTTTTGCCCCGTCCGAGGCCTCTGCAAACACCCACTCTTGGTAAGCCAACTGAAAAGAGCCCTCTGCAGGCTTTTCCGGGATGTATACGTGCAAAATGCCACGGACGTCCATCCATTTTCGGGGAGAAAAAATATTTTTCCCTCTGCTGTCGATACTGTGGAACGCATCCCAGGAAACGCTCTCCCCTACTCTTGGGGGCAATTTGAGGTTTGGGATCGAGTCAAAAACAGCCTTACTGCCAACAATGCCGTAGATCTCGGCAAAAGCCAACTGCTCAGCCATTGCAGGATCTTGACGCAGGAGGCTAGCCCCGCGACAATAAGAATATAAAAGCCCAGCAGACACAGCAGTCCCCTGCTTGACCGATAAAGGCACAAGCGCAGGAGCTATTGCCAATCCAACAGCCCAAAGTAGCGGGCAGGCAAGAGTCACGGCAACGACTTTCGTCCGAGTGTCTTGTGATACCGAGTAATCAAGCCACTGAGCCCCCGCTCTACAAACGCGGCCATAAGCCCTCGAAGCAGTGTTAGCCACTGCGCCACATACATCAGACAACCCGAACTGAGGAACTACTGGAATCATGTGCATCGTGTTAATTATACGCTTATTTCGTTTTATTGTAAACAACTTAATATCAAAATGTTATGTATAAAATTTTTACTTGATTATTGCCTTAGAAAGGCTTCGGGTGATAGAATTAAGTTGTTGGTTCTCTCTCTTTTACATTCCCCCAGACCTACCGGCGTCGGTGAGTCTGGGGGGGTGTCAAGGTTTCGACTTGGGGATCAGGCATTAGTGGCATGCGGAGGATGATCGGTTGGCCTCCTAAATCATCCGATTAAAAAAGAAAAGATACCGATAACATGGATCTTGAACTCGCCGCTGCTTAACCGCAGTCGAGTTCCGGTAGACTTAGGATAAGACCGAGAGTCTTAAGAACCTACTGTCATACATCTTGGTATGAAATCCTTCGTTTTGAACTATCTGGACGGGGCTACGAGCACATAGAAAGTTCAATCGGCCCCAAGCGACATTGCCCTGCGGCAAGGCCGATTTATCCAGGGCCTTGAAGCATGTGGTCACTTGTGCTGAGTCTGCTAAGGACGAGAGTTCGATTCTCTCCACCTCCAATCAAAATTAAGGCTTCAGTTTCACGACTGAAGCCTTTTGTTTTTAGTGACATACAACACAAAATTCCTATCGAAAAATTCTGCTGCGTAAAGCCCAATTACGCAGTATTTACGCACTAGACTGGATGAAACTGCGGTAAAAAACTATTTAGTTTTTCGCTCTTTCCTGCTACACTCTCCGGCTTACACCAAGAAAATAAAATGTCGTCTAACACAGTCGAGAAAGTTCAAGCCACAGACCTGAAAGAATACAAAGCGTTCTTCAAAGAGATTAAAGAAAAAATCTTAACCTCTCAGGTAAAAGCCGCTTTAGCTGTTAACCACGAACTCATTAATCTTTACTGGGAAATAGGTTCTAAAATTCATCTCAAACAAAAAGATGAGGGCTGAGGTGCTAAAACTATCGAAAATCTAGCCAACGACTTGAAATCCACATTCCCTGAGATGAAGGGATTTTCTCATAGAAATCTCAAATATATGGTTCACTTTGCTAAAGAATACCCCGACCTCGCAATTGGGCAACAGGTTGTTGCCCAAATTCCATGGGGCCATAACATCCTTCTCCTTCAAAAACTTGAAGCTCTCCCAGACAGACTCTGGTACGCTCATAAAACCATTGAACATGGATGGAGTCGAAACGTTCTACTGCACTGGTTGGATAGTGATCTTCATAAGAGGGAAGGCAAGGCTATTACCAATTTTCAAAACACTCTCTCCTCTCCACAATCCGATTTAGCTCATCAGACCCTAAAGGACCCATATTGCTTTGACTTTCTCACCTTGAGAGATAAGCACGACGAGCAAGAACTAGAATCTGGCCTATTGGATCACGTGCAAAAATTTCTTCTTGAGTTAGGAGCTGGCTTTTCTTTTGTCGGACGCCAAGTTCATCTATCTGTGGGAGATCAAGATTTTTATATTGATCTTCTCTTCTATCACTATAAGCTCAGGTGCTTTATCGTCGTGGAACTCAAGGCAACGGATTTTAAGCCTGAATTTGCAGGGAAAATGAACTTTTATCTATCCGCAGTGGATGATTTAATGAAACATCCCGATGATAGACCAAGTATAGGCCTACTTCTTTGCAAAGGCAAAAACAAGATCGTGGCTGAGTATGCCCTTCGAGACATCAATAAACCCATAGGTATCTCTCAATACGAAGCAGCTATCGTAGAATCCTTACCAAAAGAACTAAAAGGCTCCCTCCCCAGTATTGAAGCACTCGAACGGGTGTGTTGCATAACCTCGCTTTCGAAAGCGGAGGCCCCCAACCCCCGTTGAGTCATGCAGCCTGAGCGTCGATCAGGGCATTAATCATCATTGTCTTTAACTGGACTTCCTTCTTTTT
>JBDKJI010000163.1:0-7918 GCA_039796655.1 Chlamydiota bacterium
TGAAACAGCGCTTCGCTCGTTTTTACAAAAAAGATCGTGGGGTATTACAGGTGTTGCTGCGGCGACGCTGCTTCAAGAAGGGGATGAAACGTCGTTAGAAGGAGTTCGAGCGCTTTTGCAAGACCTTGATCCCAAGGTGCGGATCCAAGCGTGTTTGGCCCTTGCAATGCTCGGCCGCGATGAGAGCGTAATTGCCGACTTAGAAAATGCCTATGCTGACTCGGATCACGAACGAAAGCTTCACATCTTGGAGGCGCTGGGCCGTATTGGCGATCCTCGTAGCCACAGCTTCTTGATTGCCCAACTCCACGAGCCGTTCCCGATGCTCCGTGTGGCTGCAGCCGCAGCATTGATCCAGAGCTTAAATAACTGATATTTCTTCTGTTGGCGGTTGCAGCATGAAATGAGCGATATATTCGAGGGCATTTTCGCCATCGATCTCGTAGTTTTCAAGCAGTTCTGTATGGTGATCGATCTTATCGCCACAAGCCGCCAGTTCAGCGGACGACACTAATACCCGGACCCGTTCAGTATTTTGCACTTTGCGAGCTAGGCCTGCGCTCGGTGGGATGAGGGCGTCGCCTGGGTGATATACGACGATGCTGCGATCGTTCAAAACGGTTGGAGGCGAGACAAGATCCCAACCAGCCCTTTTAAAACAGTTGGAGTAATAGTTTGCGAAACATTTAATCAAAGGTCGTTGTTTGCACCAGATGCGTACGACATCGGAGGTGGAAGAAAACGAACGCTCATTCACATACGATCCTGTCAATTCTGGGTGGATACGCCCAAGATTGGCGCTCACGCCGCCACCTAAAGACCATCCGTATCGATGAATCTGATGATCTGGAGTTCTTAACTGATCTCGAATCAACTGCAAAACTGCATCAGCATCGATGACTAAATCTTCAGCTCGTTTTGGTCTTTCTGCGTCGTCTGTGCCAAGGCCGCTGCCGCGGTAATCAAAGATCACGAAGTTACATGCGATCCCCTTCTCGATCCATTTATGAACTAATGGACTAAACACCAGTTGTTCGCGCACCGAGGCGTTGGAAGGGCAGAAGAGAACAGTTGGCGTGTTGTCAGTAGCAAAGCGATGCCTAAAGATTGTTGCTTTGACGCGGCTACTGTCTGGAGTTGTCACATCAAAGTGAGTATGCGTGTGTGTGCCAGAGATACTACCGCAAAACGCCTGGAAATTCCTTTGCATTTCTCGGCGCATCTGTAACGAGAGTATCTGGCGGTAGAACCACCCCGACGGCAAGAATAGATGCCTTGCGATCTTGCTTACAATCCACCCAGACAGACGCACTAGTCCCAAAGGAAAACAGACAATCGAGAAAATAAAATAAGCGAGTTTGCAAACCCTTTGGATCAGGGTTAAAGAGCGAGCTGGCGCCTCTTGTAAAGAGGCGTTTTGCTCGTTCCATGACGCTTGGAAGGGTTGAGACGAAACACTACCCACGGTTGCCATAGTTTATGCTCGAGTACCCGCCCGTGCCGCTGCGGAGAATTGTTGGTAGGCCTTCTGAGATCCGGCTCTCCAGCCATCGCTGATCATATCGTCCGTTAGTTGATCGTGTGAAAAAGTACGGGTAGCAGAATCAATTATCCCAGATTCTACAATTGGAACCGGGGGTTGATCGGCGGCTTCTTGTCTCACAAACAGGGGACCTGGTGTTTTATCAAACACTGCATTTGCCATCCGCGAAGTGAATGAGCCAAAATCGAATTGGCCGTGTGCATGTAGGGCGCGTTGGTCTGATGGATTGTGTGACAAATAGTCCAGAAAAGCAGCTTGAACGCAGCACATCCCAAATCCTGTTTCTAGTTCATGCCAAACCATTGTCATTTGGTAGCCTCTTAAGTGTTGGTTGTGCGTTGACTGTGCGCTACGGTAAATTGCATGGGCTCTTCTGAAAGATTCTTTAGCAAGTTCCTCAATGACTTGTAGCCTTGCTGTCACAGAACGGTTTCGGGTCTCCTGTGGTAGGGCATTATATTTGGCAGCCACTCGCTTTTCGATTTGGGCCAGGCTCTTATATTGGTTGGCTCGTCCTTGCAGCCTTGAGGCGCCAATCCCTAAAAACGGCGTGGCTAGGGCGACGCCCAACCAGACGAAGGAAAGGGGACCTGATATAGAACCGAGAATGAAGCAGCCTGCCAAAACGGCCACTGTGATGGCCGCAAGTGCCACCCAGCAAATTTTTGACAGCACATTGTAACTCAAAGCTTTACGATTCAAAAATCGCACTTCGTTATTAGGATTGATGGTGACGAGGGGGTTCAGTGTATTAGTAGCAGAAGCCATAAGTCTCCTTTTTGTGCCCAACGTTATAGCTTAGGACGGGAAAAAAGACACTTAAAATAAGAAATTTACAAACAATTTATTTGAGAAGCGAACTGTTTCATTTTAAGATGAATCTGACTAAGACCATTAGATCGACTGGGAGTCAACGATTGCAGTAGGCCCAGTTCGGTAATATAGGCTGGCGAGACTGTCAAGATTGTCGTTGCCGTCTCACCGCTATAAGGGATAATTAAGAGTGCTGCGAGCCCCCGTGAGACGAGCCCCTCCGAGTGTGCTGAAAAATAAAGTCGTCCGCCTTTGGCGGACGACTTTAAATACAAAACGCTTTGGCAGCCTGGCACGATCATCTCTGGCATTAACTCAGCGCTAGCCATTCCCGGCACGCGCTTGCCGAGATCCATCAAATAAAGGTATTTAGCCTCCATGCCCGAGCAGAGAGCAAACTCTTTTTTGAGAGCAAAAATTTTCTCTTCGAAGGGTAATTCGCGATTCATCGTTGACAGAATAGCTCAAATGTTGTTTGATTGTAAGCATTTCCGAGATAAAACCTCTATGTCGAAAGAAGAAACCGTCAAAATGGAAGGGAAAGTAGAAGAACTGCTTCCCAACATGAATTTCAGTGTCGTTCTGGAAAACGGGATGAGAGTCATTGCGCATCTCAGTGGAAAGATGAGGATGCGTAATATTCGCGTTTATGCGGGGGATGGAGTGACCGTTGAGATGTCGCCCTACGACCTGACCAAGGCGCGTATTGTCTATCGGCATAAGTGAGATTGGAAAAAAGTTGATATTATTGCTCAAGTAGCTTACACTAGCCGCTTTGACTTAAAGTTTACCAAGTGCCCAGGTAGCTCAGTGGTAGAGCACTTGCATGGTAAGCAAGGGGTCGTAGGTTCAATTCCTATCTTGGGCAAGCAAATGGAGGATCTTGAAGATGGCTAAAGAAACGTATCAGAGAACCAAACCGCACGTGAACATCGGGACTATTGGTCACGTTGACCACGGTAAGACGACGCTCACCGCGGCAATCACGAAAGTGCTTGCAGAACGAGGCCATGCGAAGTTTCGCGACTACGCATCGATCGACAATACCCCCGAAGAAAAAGCGCGCGGGATTACGATCAACGCATCGCACGTCGAGTACCAAACAGACAAGCGGCACTATGCCCACGTTGACTGCCCCGGTCACGCCGACTACGTGAAGAATATGATCACCGGTGCGGCTCAGATGGACGGAGCGATTCTCGTTGTGGCTGCGACCGATGGTCCGATGCCGCAGACAAAAGAGCACATCCTCTTGGCGCACCAAGTGGGCGTTCCTGCGATTGTTGTTTTTCTCAACAAGATGGACATGATCGGCAAAGGCGACGAAGAGCTCGTCGAACTCGTCGAAATGGAGCTCACAGAGCTGCTTGAGTCAAAAGGATACAAAAACGTACCGATCATCCGAGGCTCTGCTCTCAAAGCTCTCGAAGGTGATGCTGAGTACGTCAAGTCGATCGTGAAGTTGATGGAAACAGTCGACGAAAAGATTCCGACGCCAGCGCGTGAGATCGACAAGCCATTCCTGATGCCGATCGAAGACGTGTTCTCGATCTCGGGTCGCGGTACTGTGGTTACAGGGCGTGTTGAGAAAGGTCGTATCCGAGTGAACGACAAGATCCAACTCGTTGGTATCCGTGAGACGCGCGATACGGTGGCGACAGGTCTTGAAATGTTCAATAAGACCCTTGACGAAGCTCTCGCCGGTGAGAACGTCGGCGTTCTCTTGCGTAGCATTGAGAAAGAAGACGTCGAGCGAGGCATGGTTCTCGCTGCACCTGGCACATGTACGCCGCACGTGAAGTTTAAAGGGACTGTCTACGTTTTGACCAAAGATGAAGGAGGGCGTCACAAGCCGTTCTTCACTGGTTACAGGCCGCAGTTTTACTTCAGAACGACCGATGTCACGGGTACTGTTGAGTTGCCACAAGGCACAGAGATGGTGATGCCCGGCGATAACGTCGAGTTTACCGCAGAACTTATCCACCCCATTGCAATGGAAGAGGGGATGAGATTTGCGATCCGAGAAGGTGGCCGTACTATTGGTGCGGGAACCGTCTCGAAGATCATTAAGTAAAGTGGTTTCAGGCTTTAGACCCAAGATTTGTAAGGGCCTTGGGTCTAAGTCTGCTTTGGGGTGTGTAGCTCAGCTGGTAGAGCAGCGGTCTCCAAAGCCGCCGGTCGGGGGTTCGAGTCCCTCCGCACTCGATATAGAAGGAGTCGGTAATGTCAGCGGTTGTGACAGGAGATAAGAAAAAGGTGTCGTATTTCAGGGAAGTGCAAAACGAACTGAAGAAGGTAACCTGGACCTCTAAGGGGGAGCTTATTTTTTCCACAAAGGCTGTTATTATAGCGACGCTTTTGTTTGGTTTTGGGATCTACTTTGTCGATCTCGCCATTCGAGGCGGTTTGGCTCTGGTTGGACAGTTGTTTCAGAAAGTGTTTGGATAAAGTCGTATGCAAAAGTGGTACGTCGTACAGGTGATGTCGAGTCACGAAAAGAAAGTGAAAAAGACCCTCGAAGAGTATCTCGACTCTAAAGGGATGCGCGACTTTATATCGGAGATTTTGATTCCGACAGAAAATGTATACGAAGTGAAGCGAGGCGAATCGAGAGTTTCTGAAAAAAGGATGTGGCCTGGCTATATCCTCGTGAAGATGGAACTCAATGACGAATCGTGGGCTTATGTGAAGGATACTGCGAGCGTCATCGATTTTCTCGGTGGGGCCAAACCGACACCGCTCAGCGAAAAAGAAGTCGCCGACATCATGAATGAATTAGCTGATCGACAAAAAGGGGTCGTGCAGAAACACAAAGTCGACGTGGGCGATCGTGTCAAGATCACCGACGGCGTGTTTGTCAATTTCGTAGGCACGGTGACCGAAGTCAATCACGAAAAAGGGCGTCTGAGCGTCATGGTCTCCATCTTCGGACGAGACACGCGCGTTGATGACCTAGAATTTTGGCAAGTGGAACAAGCCACTTCCGAAAATGCAACATAAGAGATCGTAAGAATACGATTTCTGTAGACGGGGAGAGCATGTCTCGTTAGGACCCGTAGGAGAAGATATGGCAAAAAAACTCGTAAAGCAGATCAAACTGCAGATTCCAGCGGGCAAGGCAAACCCTGCGCCGCCGATTGGACCTGCACTTGGATCAGCGGGTATCAATATCATGGCGTTTTGCAAAGAATTTAACGCCAAAACGCAAGATAAGGCAGGTGACATACTCCCTGTCATCATCGATGTCTATCAAGACAAAAGCTTTTCGTTTGTCATGCGACAACCACCAACGTCGCGGATGATTTTAAAAGAGCTCGGAATTGAGTCGGGATCGAAAGTGCCGAACCGCGACAAAGTGGGTAAGCTCACAAAAGCGCAGCTGCAAAAAATCGCGAAGCAGAAAATGGAAGACATGAGAATCGTATCGATGGATGCCGCACTTCGACTCGTCGAAGGCACGGCGAGATCGATGGGTGTAGAGGTAGAAGGTTAACCATGGCACATCGATCAAAACGAATGAAGCAAGTTGATGCATTAGTTGAAGAGGGCAAAACGTACCGCCTCGAGGAAGCTGTTGCTTTGCTGAAACAGTGTCCTCCTGTTAAGTTTGACCAGTCGGTCAACTGCGCTTTGAAAATAGGCATTGATGTCAAAAAATCGGACCAACAGGTACGAGGCACTGTCTCTTTACCTTACGGTACAGGACAAAAAGTGGTCCTCGTCGTGATTGCGAAAGGAGACAAAGCCAAAGAAGCCCTCGAAGCGGGCGCTGATCACGTAGGTGCGGAAGATCTCCTTGAGAAAATCAAGGGGGGCTGGACCGATTTCTCGGCACTGATTGCGACGCCAGATATGATGAGAGAACTTGGAAAGCTCGGTAAAGTGCTCGGGCCCAGAGGTTTAATGCCGACGCCTAAAGCGGGCACAGTGACGCAGGACATTGCGAAGGCTGTCCGTGAAGTGAAGGCGGGTAAAATCGAGTTCAAAGTCGACAAGACAGGTAATATCAACAATGCCATTGGCAAAATGTCGTTTGACAAAGCCAAACTCGTTGAGAATATCACCGTGTTTTTAAATGCTGTGGCACGAGCAAAGCCATCGAGCTCGAAGGGCATCTTCTTGCGCTCGCTGTACTTATCGACAACGATGGGACCGGGTCTTAAAATCGACATGCAAACTGTCAGTGTAGCTTAGAAGGTGAACCAATGAGACGTGAAAAGCAATTACTTCTCGACGAAGTCAAGCAGAAGATCGATGCGTCGGTCTCGATGATTGTCACCTCGTATGACAAATTAGAGCCTAATCTCTCTTGGAGTTTGCGCGATGCGCTTTCCAAACAAGGGAGCCAATATGAAGTGGTGAAGAAGAGGGTGTTTGCAAAAGCAGCCTCGATGGCAGGCATTGCGATTGACGAAACGACCCTGAAAGGGCACGTAGGCGTTGTATTCGTAGCGCAGCAAGATGCGATGGCGCCGGCAAAAACGATTTTGAAATTCTCCGAAGACAACGGAGATTTAATGAAGCTTCTCTGTGGTCATATCGAAGGAAAGACGATCCCCGCTGAAGAAGTGGAAATGTTAGCGAAATTACCAGGAATCGACGAAATGAGGGCCAACCTGTTGGCACTGTTCACGTCACCCATGTCCCAGATGTTATCGGTCGTGGAGGCGTTTCTTGCAGGGCCCCTTTCCGTCATTGAGCAAAAGAGTGAGGAGAAATAAACATGAGTCAACATCTCGACGATCTCGTTGAAAAATTGAGCCAGCTGTCGGTGATCGACATGGCGAAATTGAAAGAAAAATTAGAAGCGAAGTGGGGCGTGAAGGCAGCTGTAGCAACAGCTGCGGCTCCTGCCGCTGCCGCCGCTACGCCGCAAGCGTCTGAATCGACTGAATTTAAAGTCACATTGGAAGGACCAATACCCGATGACAAGAAAATCTCTGTCATTAAAGTGGTACGTGAAGTCACCGGTTTGGGCCTGAAAGAGGCGAAAGACTTGGTTGAAGGGGCTCCCAAAGATCTCAAAGCGTCGGCGCCAAAGGCGGAAGCTGAAGAGATCCAGAAGAAGGTCCAGGCAGCTGGCGGTAAGGTCACTTTGAAAGGTCTATAAGAATAGGACCTGATTGTGTACGCAAGAGAGGGAGCGCTGCAGCTCCCTCTCGTTTCATTTTTTGTAAAGAGGAGCGAGTTGCATGCTGAAGCGATCACCAAAACGGGTGAGTTTTCGAGAGCGAGAAGAGATCATCGATCTGCCCAATTTGATCGAGATCCAGATTAAGTCGTACAACCAATTTTTGCAGTCACACCTATTGCCCCACGAAAGGGAAAACGTTGGACTTCAAGAAGTGTTCAATGAAATTTTTCCAATCAAATCGTACGATGAGAAGACCGTTCTTGAGTTTTTTTCTTACAGTCTCGGCGCACCCAAATATGCTCCTGAAGAGTGCATCCGCCGCGGGATCACCTACAACGTCACCTTGAAAGTAAAGTTCCGCCTCACAGACGAAACGGGGATTAAGGAAGAAGAAGTCTACATGGGGACAATCCCTGTGATGACAGATA
>JBDKJI010000164.1:0-11851 GCA_039796655.1 Chlamydiota bacterium
CGTTAATTTTCGCAATCGAAACGGACGTAACCAACAGAGCTAGAAATAAATACGTCGTAAAAGACCACACGGAAACTACCCGCCCCGACAAAATTATCGGGACTTAACTGCCTAACGATGCATAACTAGACGCGCGCAAACGGAGCATGCGGCAGAGTCATCTTATGCTGACTGCTGACGATCTTCAGGGTTGTTGCCACAAGAGCTGTACCAATGAGCACGGTCGCTGGAACGCCAAAACCCACCAAAACAGCGCCCAAGATGAACGCCGCGATTGAGACAATGCAGGCGATTAGTTTAAGCAGATACTGCGTTTGGAATCCCTTAAGGATTTTGTGCGACACTGTATCCCCTGCTTTTTTATATTTCGCAGCCAGCCTCGACACATCTTTGACGTCTGTCACGATCATCGTGAGATCTGCCACTTCTTTCGCTGCACCAAGATATGAGGCGGTCTGGCCCAGTGATCGAACCGCGGCTCCTGCAGCACGCCCTGTAGCACTTTGCAACACAAAACTAGCACTACCAGCTGCAGTCCCAGCGCAGTCTGCGACGTCCCTGAGAGCCGTCGCAACAACTCGCTGAAGAGCTGCGCCTTCATGACCACCTTTTACAAGGGTTTTGACTGATTTCGCAGCGTCCGTACATATCACCGGCATGCGCACAACACCTAACCCACCAAAGGCGCCATTGCAGCTACGACCAAAATTTTTAAGAAACGGCATAGTCTGCTTAAAAAATGATTGAATAAATGCCGAAACTTGAGCCCAAAATTTCATAAACCGCGCCGCAGAGTCCGCTTTTTTGCACCACGCTACCTGACGATTGCCAAAGCCAGGTACGTAGTCAGAATTTCTCTTTAGAGGAAGGGGAAGTAAAGCCACAGGAGACGCCATAATAATTAACCTTCTGGTTGCGCGGACAAAGATACTCGATCCGCTGTTTTTTGCAAAGTCTTAACAATGTTAATTTTATTTATCATTTTTTAAAGGAATAAATTGGTTTATGCAACATGCTAGCTTCGTACTGTTCACCCAAGATCGAAAAGATTGTGGACGCAAGAGTGACAATCAAAATCACTGCGCTAGGGATCACCGCAACACCCAAAGCGAGCAATACTGTAGATAACACAAACGCTACAGCAGAAAGCACCGCCTTCATCAGGCGAAACAAAGCCAATTTTTGCGATTGTTTTAGCACTGAAACGACGACGGGTGACACCCCGTCTTTCACTGCCCGTAGTGCCTGGGTTGCATCCCACCATTTTCTGGCTTGACCGCTTGCGTCAGCAACATGCTGCACATAGTCAACAACGCTGGCAACTCCAAGTATTTTCGCACCTACAGCTCGAACTGCTTTTGACCCTGCATCCAAGACAAAAGAGGCAGCGTACCCAGCCGTCGATATCGCGTCAGCTCCATTCTTGACCACTTCTGTCAAAGCCTCTGCTTTAGACGCGCCCCCTTGCCGAGCTTCCTTGATCGAATCGACGGCCGCGCCAATCGCAGGAACAACATAAGGAAGAGCCATCGCCCCGGCGACCCCTTTCCACTGCTCCGACACACGGGTTGCTCCAGCAAGAGCGCTGATGTCTTCCATTGTTCGAGCCACAGCAAAACCACCCCAAGCGGTTTTGCAAGTAGCCAAGACGCGAGCAGAAGGTGTCCTGCGATAGTCAGGATTGTGTGATAGCAGATGCGTTGTTGCCATATGTCTCCATAAAGAAGTTGCGAGGAGTATATGGACCTTCTCTTTTTTTTGAAATCTTTTTATACCGCGAGAGCTTTCAATTCAGTCCTTTTGGGTGCGCTTCAGGTGGAAGTGGTATAGCTACCGAGTCGTTCGCAATATGGCGCGCCCCTGAGCCATGCTTCGCCTTGCATCGCTTTTTTTCCTTCCGGCTGAACTTCGATCAGTTCGATGGCGTGCTCACCACAAGCGACATGAGCTCTCGCACGATCAATGATCACACCGGGCTGTCCTCGACCTGGAACAATCTTTACGCGAAGAATTTTGAGGCGCCCACCCTCTTTGCCTACCGTCGTCCACGCTCCTGGCCTAGGAGATAAGGCTCGAACGAGATTGTGAATCTCCCCTGCATTTTTACACCAATCAATCGCACAATCAGAAGCCTCGATTTTTTGAGCAAACGTCACCTGGCTTATGTCTTGCGCGGTAGCCGAGGGAATCCCATGTTGAAATTGCATTAGGACGCGACGAAGTAAAGGCTGACTGAGAGAACATAGTCTTTTTTCTAGCTCCCCAAACGTCTCTTCCGCGTCGATCGACAACCTTTCCTCCGCAATCACATCGCCTGCATCCAGAGCTCGCACCATTTTTTGAATTGCGATGCCAGTCATGGTGTCGCCCTGCATCAAACAGCGCTGTATCGGCGCTGCACCGCGATATTTGGGTAGCAAGCTTGCGTGGACGTTAATGCAACCCAAAGGAGGGATACTCAAAAGCGTCTCCGAAAGGATCTGACCGTAGGCTACCACGACAAATAGATCTCCTTTCAAAGCTCTTAATTCTTCCAAAAATCGCGCATCGCTTGCCTTATCGGGTTGCATCAAGGGGACAGATTCCGCTGCAGCGACTTGTTTGACAGCTGATTCTGTCACCTGTAAAGATCTTCCTTTCGGGCGATCGGGCTGGGTTACAACAGCCACAGGGATGACTTGATGAGAAATGAGATCTTTGAGGACTTCGGCGGCAAATTGGGGCGTGCCGAAAAACACGATTCGAAGGGGCTTCATTCTTCGAAAAACTGCCCTTCAGTTTCCGAAAACGCGCCATCTCCTTTAGTCACGCCCTCTAGACCGATAATGCCCCTTTTTGAGCTGCGGCAAAAATCGATCCAATGCTTCACTTCTGGATAGGGTTCCACTTCTTTCTCGATCCGTTCAATCGCGTGACTTAAATGGAGTCCTGAGCGATATGTGATCTTGAACGCCTTACTGAGCGCGATGCGGACAGGCAAAGCAAACTGATGTCGCTTGAGCCCGATAATGTTCAATCCGCCAAATCGATAAGGAAATCCTCCCCCCACGGTGTAGGGAGGCACATCTCGGGGTACCCGGCTAAAACCACCCACCATCGCATAGCAACCGATTCTCGAGAACTGGTGGACTGGAGTCATGCCGCCAATGATCGCATTGTCTTCAATGATCACGTGCCCCGCGAGCATGGCGCTATTGGACATAATGACGCGATTGCCGATCTCACAATTATGCGCGACATGGCAATACGCCATGATCAGGCAATTGTCTCCGATGCGCACAGTGGAGTTCTCTTGGCAAGAGGAATTAATCGTCACAAATTCGCGAATTTCACACGATTTGCCAATCACTACATAGGTTGTTTCGCCCCGATACTTCAAATCTTGTGTTTTAGTGCCAATGCTAGCGCTCGGCCAAATGACCGTCCCATCGCCAATTGTTGTGTTGCCATCAATGTATGCATGGGACTTGATCACAACATTGTCACCAAGCGCTACACTTCCTTTGACAACAGCAAACGCCTCAATCGTCACATTGTTGCCTAGCTTTGCCCCCTTTTCAACGATGGCCAACGGATGAATGTTCGACATGACAACCACTTCTATAATTGATCTTTACTTACAAGTGCAAAGCTCAGTTCGGCTTCGACAACAACGTTGTCACCGACGACAGCTTTCGCTTGGATTTTTCCGCCATTACCACTGATATGCAAACCCTTTGCATGTAAGTGGAGTGCATCGCCTGGAACGACCGGTTTCCGAAATTTTGCGCCGGCAACATTTAACAGCACTGCGATTTTTTTGTCGTAACCTTTTTGATGCACCAAAATCCCACCGGTCTGCGCTAACGCCTCGAGAATTAAAACGCCTGGCATGATGGGTACATCAGGAAAATGCCCCTGGAAAAACGGTTCATTGACAGTCACATGCTTCAAACCAATGATTTCATTTTGCTCCAGGTCAATATGTAGCACTCGATCGACAAGGAGAAACGGATAGCGATGCGGCAACATGGCCGCAATTTGCTTGACGTCAAACACGTATGTTTTTTCTTTCATACGAAAGCCTCAGCAGTCAACGCTTCAAACAGTACCCTGGCAAAGGCTACATTGCTAAAATGACCCGATCGCACCGCAATCACGTGACCACGGAAGCGGATGCCGATCAGCGACAGATCGCCCAGTAGGTCGAGGATTTTATGACGCACCATCTCATCGTCAAAACGAGCGCCGCCAGGATTTAATATGCGATCGCCCTGAATCACCAATCCATTATCCAGGCCGCCACCTTTGACAAGCCCTTTTTCCACGTACGGCATGATTTCTTCGTACAAAGAAAACGTACGGCATGGAGCAATGTCTTGGCGATAACGAAGCGGCGATACAGAGAAAGAATAATATTGCGATCGCAGTAGTGGCGAATGAGGATAATGCATCGTGTAGCTCAGACGCAATTCGGGCGCCGGCAACGCGATGAGATGGACATCCCCTTCTGACCAGTAGACAGGCTGCTTGAGAAAACCAACCACAGCGATCTCATCTTGCACCTCAATTCCCGCCTGCTCAATCAAATGGACGTACATTTCAGCGCTGCCATCGCCTGCGGGCAGTTCGGGACCACTTACTTCAACTGTCGCATTATCAATACCATATGCATACAGAGCTGAAAGCAGATGCTCTACTAGCACAACGCTTGCCGCTTCTGTGCCAAGGCGCGTTGATCGAGGCGTCTCTTTGACATTGTCTAGTCGAGCAGAAATCAGTGGGCTATGTGGCAGATCAACGCGAGCAAATACGATCCCTTGATTCACCGGCGCTGGACCGATGCGCACCATGCACGTTTCGCCCGTAAAAAGACCTATGCCCGAAGCCGTGGCCCATTTTTTTAAGGTCTTTTGAAAACCAGACATTTGTGCACCGCTAACTTTCGTTAGAAGTTAGCTGAGCCAGCTATTTCGGAGCAATCTTTTTAGGAAATATAACCCTATCCAGAAAGCGCTTAAGACAAATATCGCAGTATCTCCCCACCATGTGTACAGTGTTGCATGAGATACGATGGGCACCGAAACCGACAATGCTTGAGGTTGACTCTCTGAAACAGCAAGCGTAGCGATCGTCTTTCCTGACGGATCAACAGCGCCTGTCACGCCTGTGTTGCAAGCGCGCACCAAAGAAACGCCATTCTCAACGGCGCGCACACGGGCAATGTGATAATGTTGTTCAGGCAATCGAGACGCGGGAAACCAGACGTCATTCGTGACGTTGACAAACAAATTGGCTCCCATCTTTTTCAAATCGTGAATCAAGTGGCTATGGGTTTCTTCTACACAAATCGAGATACCCATTCTGAGCGGCACTGCACCATTAGCGTGAAATAACACAGGTGCAATCCCTACATCAAACGAAGCGCCCAAATGAAAGCTTTGCTGCAGCCATTCGCTGAAACCTTCTACTCTGGCGAAAGGGGTGTATTCACCCATCGGAACAAGGATCCGTTTTGCATATCTCTTGGGCACTTTTTCACCTGGCGAAAAATGCAAGGCCGCGTTGTATTGTCCTGCTTTATCGACCACATGAAATCCCGAAATAACGTGGGCGCCATACGCATCAGCAATCGCTTGGGCAACATAAGCATTTGTCACACGCCACTGTCCACGAGTTTTATCCCATCCAGCAAGCGGCTTTTTAGGTGTTGGTAGCTTGAGTATGTCTTGCAAAAGCTCTTTCACTTCATCGAGCGAATACACAAATGAAAAAGCGCCTCCTGCCAGCGACGCTTCAGGCAAAACGATCAGATCGATCGACTCCCCTGGCGCCGGCAGGAGGTCAACAATCCTGCGCCACTGGTCAATCGGGAGGATGTATTGATCCTTGTACGCTCTGACAAAGTCGCGCTGCTCGGGCAAAATCGCCGTTTGGATCAACAACGCATGAACAGACGGAGCCTTCTCGATCAGCCGACAACAAAACCAGTGATTGACTCCCCCAATTACGTAAGGGGTGACAACAACTGCAATCCACGCAGCGATGGTCACCTTTCGCATCGATTGCATGGCCCTGAGCGCAAAAACATTTGAAACAATCACCCAGAAGCTAAGGCCATACATACCGACAACTGCGGCAAACTGCACTGCCCAGCGCGTGTCAGCCAGAGCAAGACCCGTCGGATTCCAGGCAAAACCGTTGAAAGGAAGAGTCCTCATCCACTCCATGGCAACCCAAAATCCACCCATCGCAAAGGCTTGGACGATGCCGATCGGCCCACCCGGCTTGATCCAGGCAGATAAAAGACCAAATTGCAATCCAATAGCGAAAGTCAGCAATAGATAGACAATGATAATTGCAGGCCCCATGTAATCAGTCGACAGCATCCATGAGATCTGTATCGCTTGCACAAAGGCATACCACAGCGTGGCCACCCAAAAACGACGATCACACCGAAGCAGGGCGCGCCAAAACAACGCAAAGCCAAACGCAGAGACCATGACCCCCAGGTAAGGACACCATGTCGGCAACCCAAAAGCCACCAATAACGCGCTAATACCTATAGAGCTTGCGATGGAGTTCATCTTTGCACAGGCTGGGCGCCGTAGAGAAGAACCATCATCAGCCCTCCCATCAAACCGAGATTTTTCAAAAACATGATGCTTTGCACGGGCGCTTCCACATCATCGAAAAGCCAAAATGCATGGAACAAAACAGTGGCGGGAATCAAAAACAAGATGAGTAGCGACGCACCCCATTTTTCTTGGACGCCGAGCAGAAGCAGTAGACCGCCGACAATTTGCAATAGCGTCGCTATAATCAACATCAGAGGAGTCCATGGCGTGATAAAGATAAAAAATTCTTGAGCCGCTTGCGAAAAGCCAACATACGTTTGCCAATCCGACAAGGTGTTTGCTAAGAGCCGCTCCGAATCACCCCAATGCATTACCTGATTCACAGCCCCCGCTAGAAAGATAGCGCTTAAAAAAAACCTTGCCAAAGCAACAGATGCAATGCGTATAAACTTCATAAACCCTTTCTAACAATCGCAAGACCATTTAGTCTATCTTCGCATGTCGAGTCGTTTCAGGGATCATCACATCATCGCTTTTTTTGAGTCAAGATCGGCACCTCACCTTCCTCTTGATTTAAGGCTTAGCCAATACTTCCGTTTGCACAAACAACTAGGTTCTCACGATCGACGCTATATCGGCGAAACGATCTACCAAATGACGCGATGGCAAAATTTGCTAGACGCCCTTGTCACAAGCGGAGACATCAAGGAAAAAATTGCATTTCTGCAAGCTCTTGACTTGAGTAAGCCTGTTGCAGATTCACACATTGCTGAGCATGCCAGGTACGGGATGCCGCCGTGGCTATTCCAACGTCTGCAAGAAGTATTTGGCAATACCCAGGGAAAACAAATCGCTTGGACCTTAAACCAACAAGCCCCCACGTTTGTCCGCGTAAACCCAGCGAAAATCACTCGCGAACAGCTCCTTGCCAGTTGGCAAGGCAAGATCGACGCTACCGCTTCTGAAGTAGCCCCTTATTGCCTTCGCCTGAAGCGCCGCGAACCATTATTTGCCCTCCCGGAGTTCAAAGAAGGCCTCTTTGAAATCCAGGACGAAGCCAGTCAGCTCGTAGCAGCCGAGGTGCAGGCAAAACCAAAAGAGCACATTCTCGACTACTGCGCTGGATCGGGCGGTAAAACGCTCGCCTTTGCACATCAAATGCAGGGGAAGGGGCAAATCTATCTCCACGACATCCGACCCAAAGCTCTCCAAGAAGCCAAAAAAAGACTCGCCAGAGCTGGCATCCAACACGCCCAAATCTTAGGGCCAAACCACCCGACTCTGCAGACGTTGGTGGGGGTGTGCGATTGGGTCTTGGTTGACGTACCCTGCTCGGGCACAGGAACTCTCCGCCGCAATCCGGGCCAAAAATGGCACATCGACGCCGCATTTGTCGATCAGCTGCTCTGCAAGCAAAAAGCGATCCTTTCCCAAGCGTCCCATTATGTAAAACCGGGCGGCACACTTGTGTACGCGACGTGCAGCTTGCTACCCGAGGAGAACGAAGAGCAAGTGAATTCTTTTCTACCTCACCACCCTTTTGAGCGAGTCAAGGAAGATAGGCACATGGTTGTCCAGGACGGGGGCAGCGATGGATTTTTTGTCGCTGTGCTGAGAAAACGAAAAAATGGTATGCTCTGACGACATGAAACATTACTGGCTCGCTCTGATCACTTTGTTTAGCGCCGCCTCCGCCATGGAACGGCATGCACCGCAAACTAAACTCATTGTACATAACGCCATATTGACTCAGGTGAACGACACGACGATCTCAGTATTTGATGTCAAAAAAAAGCTCGATGTCGCTTTTCACAAAAACTACCCCCAACTCGCAGAATCTGCCGAGGCGCGGTTGCAGTTTTATAACATGAGCTGGAAAAACGCCCTTTTAGAGCTCGTCGACCAACAACTCATCATCGCAGATGCAAAGGACAAAGAGATCAAGCTATCTGACGGCGAGGTGCGCGAAGAGATGGAAAATCGATTCGGGCCCAACATCACCCTCACTTTGTCGAAAATTGGGCTGACGTTTGATGAAGCATTCAAGATGGTCAAAGATGATATGATCGTCCAGCGGATGAATTGGTGGTTCGTGCATGCCAAAGCGACGACGCAAATCACACCGCAAGCGATCCGACAAGCCTACTGGAATTACACGCAAGAAAATCCCCCTGCATGGGAGCTTTCATATCAAATCGTCTCTATTCGAGGTCCAGAAGCAAGCGAAATCGCCGACAAGGCCTATGCCCTGCTCGAGAGATCGTCTCTGCCGCCTGACGCGCTCAAAGAAAAGCTATTGGCGATCGATGCATCAATTTCTGTCTCCACCACGTATCAAGCGAAAGACACCGATCTTTCTACAATGCACCGCGATACTCTGCGCTCGATTGAACAAGGTCACTATAGCCAGCCCACCCTACAACAAAGCCGTGTCGAAAAAGGGCAAATCGCCCGTATTTTTTACCTAAACGAAGCCGTATTCCACGAAGCTCCCCCCTTCGATGCCATGGCACCCCGCCTCCGAGAAGAACTGCTCCAAGTCGCCACGATGAACCAGGGCGCTGCTTATGCAGAGAAATTGCACAAAAAATATGGCGTCGATCCAAACCGCCTTATCCCCGCGGATTTACATCCGTTCTCACTCGAATGAACCACTCTGAACTCATTTCGTTCTTGGGCAAGTACAAGACCCAACCTAAAAAGAGTCTTTCTCAAACATTTCTCACGGATCTCAACGTATTGCAAAAGATCATCCAGACAGCTCAGGTAGGAGCCAACGATACTGTTTTGGAAATTGGACCAGGACCCGGCTCTCTTACAACACTCCTCTTGAACACCGGATGCCGTGTCATTGCGATTGAAAAAGACGCCATCTTAGCTGACGCGCTACACCGAATACAAACCAATGATGAGCGCCTAACGACAATCAACAATGATGCTCTTGCCGTCGATCTGACGCAGTGGACCCCTTCAAAGGTAGTGGCCAACCTACCCTACCACATCACAGCGCGTCTTATGGGAGTTCTTATGCCGTTACAAATCCCATCGTATACCCTGATGGTACAAAAGGAAGTAGGCGAGCGGGTCAAAGGCAGTCCGAAAAGTAAAAATTACAGCGCCCTGACACTGTTTTGTCAATACTACACCAACATCACTGCGACATTCATTGTCAAAGCAAGCTCCTTTTACCCACAACCGAAAGTCGATTCCATGGTCCTCCACCTTCAAAGCAAAACAACACCCCTTGCTGATCCAGCCCCTTTTTTTGCATTGGTACGCAAAGCGTTTCAAAAACGACGCAAAATGCTCACAACATCGCTGGGCAATAAAGAAATAGGCAAGTGGCTCACGGATATTGGATGCAGTCCCCAAGCAAGACCCGAAGAGCTCGACTTGACTCAATGGCTTTATATATTTGAAAAATATCGACGCACTTTCTCTAACCAAGTCATCTCGACAGCCTCTTCGGCATAAATATCTCTAGATACAATCAGTTCGCCCCTCTCATCAGTAATCTGTATAGTCCCCACCACCTGTCCTTTCTCAATCGGCAAAGAGAACGCAAGCCAATGTAAAACCGCTTTACATTGCGGCTCTTCGGAAGGGTAAAATGTAATGTCGCAGGGAGTTTTCAGTGAGGCAACCAGTGGTCGTTGCCCCCCGGAAATCTGTTTGGTGTAGCGATCTGTGTTCAGAACACGCTTAGTTCTAGAGATCTCTGCAAAAGCCGCTTCAAAAAGGCGCCTTGCATCCTGGTAACGATCATCTCTCGTGGGACACCCAAGCAATACGACGATCAACTCTCTTTCCTCATGTCGAGCCGCGGCTACAAGGGTATTTTGCGCCATCGACGTATAGCCTGTTTTGATACCGATCGCCTTCGGATAGTAGTGTTTTTTACTAGGCCGAATGAGCTGATTGCCCTGCACATGCTCAATCTTTTTCTGCCCAGAGACACGTTGGTATGCTTGACTTGCAACAATCATACGGAAAATGGGGAAAGTCAAAGCCTTACGTGCCATCAACGCAAGATCATAGGCCGTCGTTACATGCTCCGGATGATGGAGGCCGTGGGGATTGCGAAAACAGGTCTTAAGGCATCCAATCGATCGAAGATAATCATTCATTGCATCTACAAACTGCGGAATAGACTCTCCCAGAGCATCGGCAAGCGCATTGGCAGCATCGTTGCCGGAAGCTAACATCAACCCGTATAATAGATCTTCTACCGACACGACCTCGCCTCGTTTTAATCCCATCATTGTGCCAGCGGGGTCCTGCCAATGCGGCATAGAAGGACTGTTAGTACCGTGTATCATGGTCCGCAGCGCCTCGCCAGTCACAGTCACCTTACGACCGAGATCGACGCAGTAGTGGTCGATTGTAAACAGGGCTGTAGCAACCTTGGTGACGCTGGCAGGATACGCAGGAACACGGGCATTTTTCTCATAGAGAACCACACCGCTTTTTGCGTTCATTACAATCGCAGACGCTGCGGACACCTCAACTCGAAGAGGTTCTGCATAGGTTCTTATTATTGCAAAAAGCACCAACATGCTTAAATTAAACGATTTAAACAAAGCATTACACATATATTCCATGCAAGTCTATTGACTGGTTAATAATAAATTCATAAAATGAGGAAACGGTATGTTCGGTTGAACGGTGGTGGTCATGATGAATCCTATCCAAATCGAAGAGTCCTATAAGGAGTTTGCAGCGAATTTGCCTCAATGCGCTCATGATGGGATTGTATTCATTGATCTCAACTTTCTACACGAAGCAGGCCTACTCAAGGCGCTGCAAGAAGATCCTAGCGATCCTGATGATTTGACTCAATACTTTCACGTCGTCGAAAGCCCCGAAAAAGTTACGCTATTTAACGATCATTTTATCGTTTGGATTATTCCCAAGATGGAAGGCAATCAACCGGTGACCTATGTTCTGATTGCATTGCATCAGCAAAATAAGGCGCAATTGGAAATCGTATTTACGACGAAAGGGGTTTACAACAGTCCTCGGTACGTCCTCAGAGTTCTCCAGCATTTTCTCGCCGACATGCTCGAAACAGAGGCGACTCTCACAGCTTTTGAGAAGAATCTGTAATCCACAGAGTCAGCGTGTTGCCATCGGGTCTTCGCTTGTAGCGAGCGCCATCTACGTTAGCGCTGATCAAGATAAGCCCCATCTTGCCAATAGGCTTGGTCTCTAGAGTCATTGAAGCTTGATCGACCTGAACTAGTTCCAGTGGATTAAAGGGTGGGGCAAAATCAGAGATTTTGACCTCGACACGC
>JBDKJI010000165.1:0-4063 GCA_039796655.1 Chlamydiota bacterium
CAAAAAGTACCATTCCCATAGTTCTCTCTTCGACGTATGAATCAAGCGTCGGCACGTTGCAAATCGCACGGTTGTTTAAGCCAACTATGCTGCCCGCGGGGCTCGATACATTCGACGATGATTTTTTGTTACCGCCGATATACCGCGAGGGATTGAAGAATCGCGAAACGGGCAAGGAGGCTTCTTCAAATTTTCGTTCTGGAGCGAGCGGCCGTGCTCAAGAGCACGCCGCAAGCGAAGACGAACAATTTGAAGAAAAGCCGACGCCGCCCGGAACCGATTCCTCAATCACGAGCGGTATAAAGCGGCGGGGCGGATACCTCGAATGGAGCCTGCGCCATCGCCTCAACAAAGAGATCCTATGTCGGGTCTTTTGAATTATCCAGACGCCGATATCTGGGAGCGGCGGTTCACTCACCGACACATCCAACCCGGCGATCGCGTGGCAATCCGATCGGTGCGCCCACAAGACTGGATCGCAATCGCGATTGCCACATGGCGCCTCGGCGCTTGTCTATGCCCCCTCAATCCAAAATGGCCCAAAAGCTATGCCGACAAACTATTGGACCTTTTGGACGTCGATTATATCGCCGACACCGATGAGCGAAGGGTCTCTCGCTATCCGAAAACCGAGGGGCCCTCTGTGTTTGTGTGTACCTCAGGCAAAGAGCCAAAGATCGCCGTCATCACGCTCCAGGCCCTCGTCAACAACGCCATCCGAGCGATCGATGCAGTGGACCTAAAACAGGACGACACATGGGCTTTGACGCTCCCCTTAAACCACGTGGGTGGCATCGGCATCGTACTACGCTGCTTGCTCGCTCAGGCGCACCTTGTTTTCTCTTTCAATGACCCATCAATCACCCACATCTCGTGTGTTCCAACGCATCTGTATCGACAAACACCAAGGCACCCCAAACTCAAGTGCGTTCTCGTCGGCGGCGCGCCTTTAGGGCATTTGCCCAAACAATTGCCCATCATCGGCACATACGGCATGACAGAAACAAGCTCCATGGTTCTAGCCAAAAAAAATCCGACCGATTTGTATTTAGGAGAAGGTCTGGGAGGGCGCGAAATAAGGCTCGATGCAGACGGGCAAATTTGGATCCGCGGCGACACATTATTCAACGGCTACTGGGTTCAAGGGCGCCTTACGCTGCCTTTCGATGAAAATGGGTGGTTTGCCACAGGCGATCTCGCTGTGCGCGATGCGAAGAGAGGCATTGCAATTGTCGGCCGTAAAGACCGACAATTTATTGTCGGAGGCGAAAATGTGCAACCCGAAGAAATCGAAGCCGAGATCCTCAAACTACCGGGAGTTGTCAGCGTACGGGTTGATAAAGAGGTGGATTTAGAATACGGGTTTTGCCCTGTCGCCTATATTGAAAGCTCTGGAGCGTGGATCGATTGGAGGGCAGCACTCGAAGAAGCGCTGCCTAAATATAAAATACCAATCCGTTATGATCGAGGGGTCAACACAACTGGATCGTGGAAAACAAGCTCGAATCTCGCAGGGCCGCAAAACCCAGATTCATTCGGCAAATAAACAACGTCAACGCGCATCCACCGCCCGTCCTCAGTCGCAACGCAATAAGAGCCTGAGATTTTGATGATGGCAAACTCTTGTCCATCGACCAGCTCTTTCGTCCTTCGATCATCCATGATCGCTTGCCTTTCTCTTGCTTCTTGATGCTCAGGAGGCAACGCTCTCACCATAGCATTGTCTAATGCAGGCGGCACGTCTCGCATATCGAGCTCGTCATCACTGCCAATCGCATAGGTCACAATCGGTGCATCGTCGGCCCAAAAACCAGCCCATTTTCTCGCATAGATGTCAACAAGACGCCCCACTTGCCAGTGACGTACCGCTTCGACAGCGCTTGGAGACAGTAGCAACGTAGATCCGTCAGCCAGTGTGATAAAAGGGAAACACTGCCCCATTTGATATACCCACTCAATGCGAGCAATGACATTGCTCTCAGGCGCACGCAGATGCAGTTCATTGAAATCAACCGTCGTCATTACGAGACGATTTGGCATCACGATCGGTGATTTGCCGATGCGATTAATTACATTCACGTTTTCAATATTTGGCAACATTGTTAAAATCCTTTATATTTTCTGCTTACGAAAGGCATTTTAACACGTACCGAAGCTGTAAAAAAATAGAACAAAAAATTCACTTTATAAACATTACATCAAAGCTCTGATAATCAAATAGTTGCGTATCAACATAGGCAAAAAAAACAAGCTCTCATATAATCCGATCCTTGCGGTGCAACATGACATTACAAGCCCATCCCCCATTAAGACGGATTTTCGCGCGCTTTTTTCCCCGAAAATATGTCCTTGCACAAACGGAACATGCTCCCGTTTCAGACGCTTTGTCTGACGAAGAAAAGAAGGAAACAGCCCTCCGTTTGACAGCTCAGGCGGAGCTTGCCTTGATGCAGGGCAATTTAGCCGCTTTATCGCTCTTTGAATCGGCTGTGCGCCTCGACCCCATGAATCCATCGATCTGGCTCAGGCAAGGCCTTGCCTTCTTTGAATACGGCTCTGAGGAGAGCAAAGAAAAAGCGCTCCTCTTGGCAAATAAATATTTTAAGCACGCGACAAGACTGGACCCCACTTTATTTGAAGCGTGGGTTGGCTGGGGGAACACATTATTGCAGCTCGGCCGTTTTCATGAGGAAAGCCATTTCCATTTGGAAGCTAAAGAAAAATATCAAAGAGCCATCGCCCTCTCGTCAAACCAGCAAGCGTCTGTTTTGTACGAACTCTATTGGGATTACGGCACCGCTTGCGCCGAAATGGCGGGTCACTCGGGAGAAGCCCTCGATCAGGCGCTTGCCATCGAAGCGTTCGGTAAAGCGATTGCACTTGAACTGAAACCTGCCCCAGAGTTACTCAATCAGCTGGCAGAGGCCTATCTCGACATGGGCCTTTTGGTCAATGACGAGATTCACTTTTTCAACGCAACGCGCCTTATCGAAAGATCTGTTCAAAATGAGCCTCGCTACATCGACGGATGGATGACCCTTGCGGAAGTCCACGCGCAACTGTATCTCAATACGCTGGATGAAAAGCACATTGCCAAAGCATCGCAAGGGTACAGCGAGGCGGTAAAACTAGCGCCTAAAGATCCAGAAGGTTGGCTTGCCTGGGCGCAAATTTTAGCCGAGTCGGGACGTATTAACGAAGATCCGCGCATGCTCCACCAAAGCGTTGAGAAATGTGCCAGAGCATCGATGTTAGGCGATCCAAACAACCCTGAGATTGTCGCTCAGTGGGTAGAATCCCTTTCTCATCTTGGAGTATTCACACACCGCCTTGACTTGCTCAACGAAGCTCAAGTGAAAGTTGAGCAAGCAACAGAAGAGCATCCTGATGATCCCGACTTATGGCATGCGCATGGCATATGCCTTGGTGCTTTAGCAAAATACTACGAAGAGCCCGATCTCTATGAGCAAGCGATCGACAAAATGCAGACAGGATTATCCTATGATCGCACCTCAGCAGAACATTGGCACTCTTTAGCTTTACTCCACGCCGAATATGCCCATCTCACCGATTCTCTTGATCTGTGGCAAAGAGCCAATCGGTTCTTCACAAAAGCCATCGAACTTAAACCAGCATGCCCCCCCCTCATTTTTGACGCGGCCCATGCGCATTTTATGTTCAGCGAAGCTGCTTCTGATTTGCCTGCACTCGAGCAATCTATTTACCTTTTCGAAACACTTCTCAGTCAGTATCGAAGCGTCGTGTTGCACCATCCAGAGTGGCTCTATGGCTATGCATCTGCCCTCGATTGGCTCGGAGAATACACAGGCGAGGAACGGCATGTTTTGCGCGCAATTGAATTATTCTCTCACGTCTTGCTCATCGAACCCGACTTTGCGGGGATCCACCACAAAATGGGTCGATCCTATGTGCAGCTCGGCCATTTAACAAATGAGCCCGAATTTTACCGACGAGGGATTGGATCATTTCGCCTCGCACTCAGAAACAACGAGGAAAACGATGGAGCACTCCTCGATTGGGGTATATGCCTCATTGATCTGGC
>JBDKJI010000166.1:0-7399 GCA_039796655.1 Chlamydiota bacterium
ACCCCTTCTCCAACGCCTCTATCTGCGTCGCGTTGTATGAAAACTGAGGCCACTTGGGCAACTCCCAATTCCAGGGCATGAGTTATATTCCGTGTTGATATAACCCAGATTATAGCACAAAAATGAGTTATATTGCGCATTGTTATAACTCATTTTTTGGTAAAAAATGAGTTATAACAACCTTTAGTACTTGATATTGAATCTGTTAGCTGCAAGCCGTAAAATGGCCTCAATTGCTTCATCAGCATCGTCACCTGTCGCCTCTACAGCAATCTTGGCCCCCTTCTCTGCCGCAAGCATTAAAATACCGAGAATCGACTTCCCATTGGCGACAAAATTGCGATACGTCAACTGCACATGGGACTGATAGTTTGCGACACATTTGACGAGCTCCGTGGAGGGACGCGTATGCAAACCTTGATCATTCAAAATAGTAAAAAACGCCTTAGCCTTTTTCTTTTGCACGCGCCACACCTATATAGCTAGCAATGATTTTTTCAACGCGTGCACAAGCTTGCCGAACCAATCGAGCGCTTCTTCCACCGGTTGACTCGTCCTCATATCAATGCCTGCTTTTGCCAATTGATCGAGCGGAAACTCACTGCCACCCGATGACAAAAAGTCAAGGTACCGATCACGCGCATCGATGGATGCGATCGCTTTTTGATGCAGCGCAATAGCCGCACTCAAGCCCGTCGCATATTGATACACGTAGAAGTTATAGTAAAAATGGGGAATGCGAGCCCATTCAATTGCCGTCTCAGGATCGATGACGACATCGGGACCATAGTAATCTCGGTTGAGAGATGCATAGTACTCTTTCAAAAGGGTCGGCGTGAGAGGAACACCCTCTTCAATCCACTCATGGATTTTGAGCTCAAATTCCGCAAACATCGTCTGACGAAAAATGGTATTTCGAATGCGCTCTATCTCATCGTTGATCAGATACGCTTTTTCTCGCTCCGATTTCACTTTCGCCTTCATCATCTGCACAAGGAGCTGCTCGTTAAAGGTAGAAGCAACTTCAGCAACAAAAATCGAGTAATGCGAATCGACATACGACTGCCCCTGCCGACTGTAGTAGCTATGCATGCTATGTCCCGCTTCGTGAGCGAGCGTGATTACGTCGTTAAAAGTACCATGGTAATTCATCAGAATATACGGCATGCTATCGTAACAACCACTAGAATAAGCGCCGCTGCGCTTACCGACATTTTCAAACACATCCACCCAGCGATCTTCTAAAAGCCCCTTCTTCAAAGCATTCTGATAGGCACTGCCCAAAGGCGCAACTGCCTCAACGACCGTTCGACACGCATCGGGATACGCCATGTCCATTTTGACGTCTGCCACCAAAGGCACGTGCAGATCGTACATATGTAGTTCGCTAAGCCCCATTGTTTGTTTACGAAGCCGAATATATTCGTGCATCAAAGGCAGGTGTTTGCGCACCGCCGCAATCAAATTACGATACACACTCGGCTCAACGGCATGAGGATAGAGCGCTGCCTCAAGACACGAGGCATACCCCCTCGCCCGAGCGTGATAGAGATGGCCTTGTACTTGCCCTTGGATGAGTTCGCAAAGGCAGTTGGCATGGGCATCAAACGTCTTATGCAAGTTTTGAAACGCTGTCTTTCTAAGCTCCCGATCGGAGCTTCTCATATAGCTCAAGTATGTACCGTTTGTCAGCGCATGCGTCTTGCCCGCTGAATCAATGGCTTGCTCAAACACCAAATCGCCATTTTGCAACGCAGAAAAAGCATGAGACGCCGTATCCAGCGCTCTACCACTGAGCGCCATGAGCGCTTCCATTTGAGGGGACAGAGTATGCGACCTCATACGGCCGATTTTCTGTAGAAAGGTGCGGTAGGATTTCAACTTGGGATGAGCCAGATGTTTCTGAAACGCCTCTTCGCTGAGAGCCAAAAGCTCCGGTTCAAACCATGAAGCCTCGAGCTGAAATTCGTGATACAAAGCCGAAATCAACCCATAGTTATGCTTCGACTGGTCATTGGCCACATCTTCATCATGGCGAAGGTGAGCATAGGTATGAAGCTTGCTCAGCGTCCTATCGATAGACAAATATCCCCTCAGAAAATCGGCGAGAAGCTCAGAATCAGCGAGCTTGCCCCGAAAGCTATCCCACTTAGGCCAATAAGGCTTGGATGGACTGTCTTGAACTGCCTTTAACTCTCCTAACCAAACGTCAGGCGACCCATACAGAGCTGCGACATTCCATCGGTCCTTTTCGGCCACTTCAGAGCGTTTCTTCGGCCCCGTCTCGTTTTTACATAATTCTTTGGACTGCAACATGTTACCTCCATCAGACCAACCCGTAGCCGGCATCGCCGCCACTGCAATTAGCAATCTCAGCTTCGATCTGCTAATTTTGTTTGCAAAAAATCGCACCATCGGCTATATTCCTCTTCTAGATAAGGAGCTCTTGTCTGTCTGACAGAAAAGAGTCCAACACCGGTCAACCGGCACTAAACTGGAGAGAATATCGTATGGCACAACAAGCTGAAAAGAAAATTGTGTTAAAACCCCTCGGAAACCGGGTGCTTGTCCAGCGCCTGGAGCCCGAAGAAAAAGTGAAGGGCGGCATCATCCTCCCCGACAGCGCAAAGAAAAAGCAAGAGACCGCCCGCGTCGTAGCGGTGGGTCCCGGCAAAAAACTCGACGACGGCAAAGTCGTCCCAGCGCCTGTCAAAGTGGGCGATGTAGTCTTGATGGATAAATATTCTGGTCAAGAAGTGACGATCGACGATGGGGAATACATGATCCTCAAAGGCGACGACATCATTGCAATCATTGAAGAATAAGGAAACAAACAATGGCTCCAAAAAATATTAAATTCAGAGAGGATGCTCGCCAAAAAATCCTCAAAGGCGTCAAAACGCTTGCCGCAGCGGTGAAAGTAACGCTCGGACCTAAAGGGCGCAACGTCGTCATCGATGCGAAATTTGGTTCACCTAAGATCACCAAAGACGGTGTCACCGTGGCCAAAGAAATCGAACTCGAAGACAGACACGAGAATATGGGCGCCCAGATGGTGAAAGAAGTCGCAAACAAAACCGCCGATAAAGCGGGCGACGGCACTACAACTGCCACTGTTCTTGCCGAAGCGATTTATTCAGAAGGACTTCGCAACGTCACCGCGGGCGCAAACCCGATGGAGATCAAGCGCGGTATTGAAATGGCCGTTAACACCGTCGTTGACGAGCTGAAGAAAGTCAGCAAGCCCATTAAGAGCACCAAAGAAGTCGAACAAGTCGCTACCGTCTCCGCTAACGGCGACGCTGAGATTGGATCGATCATCGCCAAAGCCATGGAGAAAGTGGGCAAAGATGGCTCAATCACAGTGGAAGAGGCAAAAGGGTTTGAGACGACATTGGACATCGTGGAAGGGATGAATTTTGACCGCGGCTATGCTTCGGCCTATTTCGTCACCAATGCAGAAACCCTCACCTGCGAATACGAAAATGCCTATGTTTTGCTCTTTGAAAAGAAAATCTCTTCAATGAAAGAGTTTCTCCCTATCCTCCAAGCGGTTGCTGAGTCGGGTAAACCCCTTCTCATCATCGCCGAAGACGTCGAAGGAGAGGCCCTCGCAACACTCGTCGTCAATCGCTTAAGAGCCGGTCTCAAAGTCGTCGCTGTAAAAGCGCCCGGCTTTGGCGATCGCCGTAAGGCAATGCTCGAAGACTTGGCAGTCCTCACCGGCGGCCAGTTCGTCAGCGAAGAGCTCGGTATCACGCTTGATAAAGTAACGATCGACATGCTCGGCAAAGCGAAGAAAGTGATCATCAAAAAAGATGACACGACCATCATCGACGGCGCCGGAGCTAAAAAAGCGATCCAAGACAGAATTGCGCTTCTGAAGCGGCAAATTGCCGATGCAACATCCGATTACGACCGTGAAAAGCTCCAAGAAAGGCTGGCCAAGCTCTCTGGCGGCGTGGGTGTAATCCGAGTTGGCGCTGCAACCGAAGTCGAGATGAAAGAGAAAAAAGATCGCGTCGATGATGCAAAAGAAGCAACGAAAGCGGCTGTCGAAGAAGGGATCGTCCCCGGCGGCGGCACAGCACTCATCCGTTGCTTACCTGCCCTCGACAAGCTCCTCGCTACGCTCTCTGGCGACACCCGCATCGGCGGCGAGATCATCGCAAGAGCACTTCTCTACCCGCTTCGGCAAATTGCTGAGAACGCAGGGAAAGAAGGGTCGATCATCGTTCAGAAAGTCGCATCCATGTCGACCTATGAAGGATACGACGCTCGCGAAGATGTCTATGTGAACATGGTAGAAAAAGGCATTGTTGACCCGACAAAGGTCGTTCGATGCGCTCTCCAGTTCGCAGCATCGATCGCTGGCCTTCTCCTGACGACTGAAGCGATCATCGTCGAAGAAGAGCAAGAAAAACCAGCTGCAGCCCCCGCTGGCGGCGGCGAGATGGACTACTAGAAGTCGCGTCTCAACCCCCGGCAATCCTTGCCGGGGGTATTGCTTTTTCGTCCGGCATCGGCTACAAGAAACTCGGATGAAGAAGCTCTTTTTTTTCGCCTCCCTTCTGATCGTCATCGTGGCCTTTGCCGGATGGCTTGCGTGGGTCAACCGAACCACTTTCATCGCCTACATGATTTCCAGCCACCTCCGCGTCCCCGTCCTCATTGAACAGCTAGAGCTCAATACAACAACCGCTGAGATCGATCAACTCTGGATCGGCAACCCTTCCGGCTTCCGCACCAAAACAGCCTTCTCCGCCGCGCGCGGCGTCGGCGTGTCGTCTTGGTCCAAGCTGCGCGGCGACCCTTTGATCATCGACGCAATTACTATTTCGAACATCTTCGTTGGGTTGGAGTATAACAAATCAAAAACATCCAATTGGGACATGATCTTACAGAAGGAAAAAAAGAAGGTAGATAGTAAGCCGCCCCGTGACTACCTCATTCGCAAAGTGGTCTTAGAAAACCTCACCGTGGCCGTCACAGACCCAGGAGGCAAAACAAAAGAATACCCCACGATTGCCCGTCTTGAGTTCAACAACATCAGCAGTCAAACAGGCTTCCCAATCGAAGAAATCGAAAAGGCAATATTTAACTTGATGATGCAAAAAATATTACAACAGTTTAACCCCCAGCAGTTGATCAAGGATTGGGCCCCCCTACCCAAGGGCACGCCACTCCCCTTTCTCCCAAAGTCTGGTAAATAACTGTTTGAAACCTGTCTTTGATAGATGAAATTACGTATAATGCGGACCGATGCAAGCAGCCAGCGCAAAACTCTATCGATGGGCCACTGAAAAGGCCAATGCGAAACACGCCCCCCTATGGGTCGGCATCATCTTTTTTTTAGAATTAATCCTCTTTATGCCAATGGACGCGGTCCTCATGTTCTTTTGCCTCCAAAACCGCAGTCGCGCCCTTTGGTACGTCCTCATCGCCGCCTTAGCCTCGATGCTCAGCGCGCTTTGCGGCTACCTCATCGGCCATTTCTTGTGGGATCTCATCGGCGACTACATTGTTCCCCACTTTATCTCGCATCACGCATTTGACCGAATAGCAGGCCATTTTCAGCAATACGAACACTGGGCCGTCTTTCTCGGCTCATTTCTCCCACTGCCCCTCAAAGCATTAAGCCTCAGCGCTGGCGTCTTCGAACTCGGCGCCTTACAGTTCATCGCTTGGGTCGGCCTCGCACGCCTATTTCGATTTATGATTGTGGGTGGTTCAATGATTTTGTGGGGAGAAACAGTGAAAACATTCGTCGATCGCCATTTTCATCGCATCTTAGTGGCGATCGGCGCCAAAGTCGTCGCGATTTCTTTATTTGTTTGGTTGATGGCGAGGTAGTGCAACCCAGGCGTTGTATAGAGCAATCATGCCATAAAGCATGTCTAATTGAATCTCATTTGCATCGCTCTGTTGCGAGCAAACAAATTTTTGAAAACCTATATTATTGTTCCAAGCTTGCATACAACGTTCTGCCATTTCATAGGTACGGGACCTATCTAGATATCCACTTTGTAAGCGCTCGCCAATCTCTCTAGCAGCTGTTTGGCGGATCCAGGTAACGCCATAATAACTCCACAGCACACTGAGCCCCACATCTGAGACAAGGTTAGATCCGACAACTCTGCTCGCAACCAAACGTGCGCAATAAAACAGGCACATGTTAGCGACAAAGCTAACTCCATGGACCACCCGGTTAGCGCCTTGCACTAGGTTGTGACTAAACTCATATGGCTCAAGAGGAATGTTCAGCCTGCTACCAGGCTTTGGTAATGTTATTAATATACTCATGCAAATTAACTTGCATATTATTATAAGCAAAAAACAACTAATTTACAAAAGCTATCTTTTTCTTGATAAAATAATAATTACACCGCCAACAGCGAGTAGCACCAAGCCACCGATCTTCAAGTTCCGAGAGATCTCGGTGTATTTGGCGACCTCTTGCTTGCCCGCATCAATTTTTTTTTGAGCTCCTCGGGTAAATACACCCCCCACTGGCTCAGAGACTGGAGTCACCGAGAATAGCTTTTTACCTACCGATACCCCCTTTTCCGCCTTGTCAATCTGCTGTTGTCCCTCCAATACCTGCTCGGCAATATAATCTGAAAAGAGAAGACACGCGCCCCCAATAGCAGCCACGATAATCCCCGCAATCGATCTAGCACTCATATACACCTCTAACTGTTAGATTAAAAATTGTCCATTTTTTGTAAAGCAATTATTTATTATTGATCATTATAAAAAAATTATGTATAATGCTTAAATGTCAAAATCACAGCGCTGCCGTATTCCATTCACAACCAAACTCGGCATATTATCGCGCTCACCCCGCCAGATCACAGCCCTCCCCAAAACATTGACCCTTGCGATCCGTCCACAGCAAACAGCCCCCTATCCTCACCCACCCGCGCTGCCTTATCCCCTTAAAACGCACCTAGGCCCTCCGGCCGTACCCTTTTCAAAAGGGTGGTTTGATTGGGATCTTGGGCGACAAACGAGGCCCAACATGCATCTGATGCTTGAGACAGACGAAAAAGCCGTTCCAAGGCCTCTACCGGCCAATATGCACCGCCTCCAATCAATCGTTCGAGGCAAAGGCCGGCTCAGACAAAACCGCAAAGGCGCAGTTTTCCTCGATGTCGACAATGAGTTCGTGCGTCATTTTCTCCCCTATTTTGAGCGCTTTGGCCTGATGAAACCGCCCTATTTCAATGTGCTTGGAACACCCGAAGGAGCCCACATCCCAATTGTGAGCGCGAAGGAAGCTGCCCTCTCTTCGATCGGGATTGTGAACGAGCAGGAGATTCCATTTTGGGTCACAGGGCTCTATTCGATCGTTCCCGATGCATGGCCCGAAGTGACAGAAGCTTGGTATTTCATGATC
>JBDKJI010000167.1:0-7193 GCA_039796655.1 Chlamydiota bacterium
GTTACGGCGGGTCGTGCTTCCCCAAAGACGTCCGCGCCCTCGTTGCCACCGCCGAAGCGCAAGGCATTGAGCCAAGACTTCTCAAAGCTGTCGACGAAGTCAACGTAAAACAAAAATATACCCTCGGCCAACGGATGATCGATTATTTCGCAAACGATGGGGGTGTCGCCGGAAAAACCATTGCCGTATGGGGCCTTTCTTTTAAACCCGATACCGATGACATGCGAGAGGCGCCCTCTTTAACATTCATCGCGCAACTGCTCGAACAAAAGGCCAACTTACGCCTCTACGACCCGATTGCAATGCAGAACGCCAAAAAGATCTTGGGCAGCTCAAAAGCAATCACCTGGTGCAATAGCGAACTGGAAGCCGCTCAAGGCGCTCATGCGATTGCCCTCATCACAGAATGGAAACAGTTTCGTCTCGTTGATTTGAAGCCGATTAAACAAGCGATGAAAGGGAAAGCATTTTTCGACGGTAGAAATCAGTACAAACCGCTCGAGATGAGCCGTAAAGGCTTTGATTACAGAGGGATCGGCGTCCCCGATCACGCCGCCCATGAATAAAGCGATTCTGGTTACCGGAGGGGCCGGCTACATCGGCTCACATACGGCAAAAGCCCTCGCGGAACATGGTTTTTTGCCGATTGTCTACGACAACTTATCGACAGGCCACCCGTGGGCCGTACAGTGGGGGCCCTTGGTGCAGGGCGATATCCGAAATACACAGGACGTTGTCAAAGCCATCCAAAAATATCGATGCGAAGCCGTGATCCACTTTGCCGCAGTGGCGCTCGTCGGCGAGTCGGTGCAAGATCCCGCCAAATACTACGACAACAACGTCGTAGGCACAGTGTCTCTATTGGATGCGATGCGACAGTCGGGACTCAGTCGTATCATCGTCTCGAGCAGCTGCGCAACATATGGAGAACCAGTCCAAACACCGATGAGCGAGGACCATCCACAAAAACCGGTGAGCCCTTATGGACGGTCGAAACTGATGATGGAAGAGATCTTGCGTGATTACGATGCAGCGTATGGGATTAAACACGTCGTTTTGCGCTACTTCAATGTTGCAGGAGCCGATTTAGATGGTAAAGTGGGCGAAGCGCACGATCCTGAAACACACCTTGTCCCGTCTGCTGTTTTGGCGGCGCTTGGCGCCGCCAAAGAGTTGGCAGTATTCGGCCTCGACTTTCCGACTCCAGATGGCACAGCTCTGCGCGATTACACCCACGTCGTCGACATCGCCGACGCCCACGTCAAAGCTCTCATGTGGCTTGACTCTGAATCAGCCTCATTCAATCTCGGATCAGGCACATCATTTAGCGTCCTCGACGTCATCCGCGCTGTCGAACACAGAAGTCGAAAAGAGCTACCCTACCAAATAAAACCAAGAAGAGTGGGCGATCCCACCGCCCTCACAGCCGCTATCGACAAAGCCAAAAAGCACCTCGGCTGGACGCCTCGCCACTCAGATTTGATGACGATGATTGAAACAGCATGGCAATGGCACTCTCGATGACACAGCGCAAAGATCTGTGGTCTTTGTCAGTGGCAGCGTGTGTGACGCTCACGGCCATTTTGATCCAAGCCGTTGCCACCTTTTCGTTCACTTTGCTCCCTCATATGGGCTGGATGGCCTACGTGTGCCTCACAGGCTCTTTTCGGGGCGCCTTGTGGGCCTCCATGCTCATGGGCGTTTTTCTCGATCTCTTAAGTGAAGATCCGATTGGAGTCCACGCCCTAAACGCCACGCTCGTCACCCTCATCTTGTACCGACACCGCCGTTTGTTTACATGGGACAGACCCTTCCACTTTGCGATCTACACAAGCCTTGGCTCCTTTCTTTACACACTCATGCAACTGTTTCTCTCTTTTCTTTTTGACAGAAGAAATCCGTTTGAAGGACAATGGATCCTTGGCGATCTTTTCGTAATGCCACTTGCAGATGGCGTCTATAGCGCCGTTTGCCTGCTAGGTGCTGTCGTGGTGTTCCAAAAGATCTATGATTGGGGGCATTTGCATTGGCACCGCGTTCAGAAGAAACTTTTTCCCACCTTACGTTAATCGCCATCGAAGCTGCGCTCCAAGCGGGCGATATTTTACGAACCGGATTTGGCACCGCCTTTGAAATCAGCTCTAAAGAAGGCAGACACAACCTCGTCACAGAATACGACACCAAAGCAGAACGGCAAGTGATCGCTTTTCTGCAGCAACACGTTCCTCAATCACAATTTCTCGCAGAAGAAAGCGGCCCAACAGGCGATGCTGCGACGTATATGTGGATTATCGATCCCCTCGACGGCACCGTGAATTTCGCCCACCAAATTCCCCTTTTTTCCGTCAGCATCGGGTTGGAAAAAAAAGGTCAGCTCATCGCAGGCGTCGTTTATGTGCCGATGACCCACGAACTATTCGTCGCAGAAAAAGGGCAAGGCGCATTTTTGAATGGAGAGCCAATTCGAGTCTCAACAGTCAATCACCTCCCCGACTCGATTTTAGCCACAGGACTCCCCTACGACCTGGAAGATAACCCCTATCAATGCATCGACCATTTCGTCGACATCATGCGCACCGGAGCGCCCATTCGCCGCCTTGGCTCCGCCGCCATCGACATGGCCTACACCGCCGCCGGGCGCCTCGACGGCTTTTTCGCCGTCGGCCTCGCCCCATGGGACTGTGCCGCCGGCGCGCTGCTCATCGAAGAAGCCGGTGGCGCTGTGACAACATGGCAAGGAAAGCCCTTTGATATCCACTCGAATCTCCCCGTCGCCGCATCCAATAGCCACATCCACGCAGCGCTCGTCTCGGTGTTAAGCCGCAATGTGGGTCACCATGAAACGACTTGACGGCACCCTCGTTGCAGAAAAGATCCGTGAGACATTGCGAGACAAAGTAAGCATCTTGGCACGGAGAAAACCGCTCCTTGTGATTGTTTGGGTGGGGACGAACCGAGCCTCTGAAACTTACATCCGCGCCAAAGAAAAAGCGTGCCATGGAGTAGGGATTGCTTTTGCATTGATTCATCTAAACGAGAGCATCACGAGTAGCGCTCTGTTGGAACACATCAGGGCGCTGAATCAGCGCCCTGCTGTGGACGCCATATTAGTACAACTCCCTTTACCGCCTCACATCGACACCGATCGAGCCATCCAAACCATCGACCCCACCAAAGACGTCGACGGTCTTCATCCCATCAACCAAGGCAAACTTCTTCTCGGAGATCCAAGCGGTTTTTGCCCGTGCACCCCTGCGGGCATCTTGGCGCTTTTGAGTCACTATAAGATCGATCCCCAAGGTAAACATGTTGTCATCGCAGGGCGCAGCAACATCGTCGGTAAACCACTGGCTGCTTTGCTCATGCAAAAAAGAGCTGGCTGCAACGCAACAGTGACTTTAATCCATAGTGCCAGCACTCACATCGAACACCTCACCAAAGAAGCCGATATCTTGATCATCGCGATCGGAAAGCGCCACTGGCTCAAAGCCCCCATGGTCAAAGAAGGCGCGATCGTAATTGACGTCGGGATCAACCAAGATGAAAAACCAAACATTGTCGGCGACGTTGACTTTGACAACGTCGCCCCCAAATGTGCATGGATTACGCCTGTGCCCGGCGGCGTAGGCCCCATGACCATTGCCATGCTCATGCACAACACCGTGAGAAGCTATGAAAACCGTCTTCTTTGACATCGGTAACGTCTTATTCAAGTTCAGCCTTCCGCGGATGGTCGCCCAAGTCGCTCATTGCACTGGCATGGGCATCGATGCGGTGGAAGAACTCATCGTGACACATCAACTCCAACGCATGTATGAGATCGGGCGCATCGATAGCCTCGGCTTATACGAGGCCTTCCGAAAAAATGCGCCCCATGATTTCACAGTGAGAGAATTAGTCGATGCGATCTCAGATATTTTCACACCCATTGATGGGACTTGGGCAATTGTAAAAGAGCTCAAAGACCTAAAAAAACAACTCATCATTATCTCCAACACCTGTGAGTCGCACTTCAACTACCTCTACTCGCACTACCCTATGATGCGTCTCTTCGATGGACGCGTTTTGTCGTATGAAGTCAATCTGCTCAAACCTGACCCCCTGATTTTTTACAAAGCCCTTGCCATTGCCAAGTGCGAAGCCAAAGAATCATTCTTCACCGACGATGTGCTAGAAAATGTGCACGCGGCACGATCCGTCGGGCTCGACGCAGAGCCGTTTGTAAATGCCCCTTTACTCCGCCAAGAACTCAAAAAAAGATTGATTCTTTGATTTAAAAGGCGCATCCGGCTTAAACTACTCGCGTAAAAAATAATGAGGATGCTGTGCAATGTATTGAAGCTACGAGTGGGCCTAGGTTTACTGACCACCCAAAAAACGATTGTTGCCTAGCGAGAATTGTTAAAAAAATTATTCAATGCATTAAAGCATTTTTTGAGCGCCTTGCCCACCTGTTTCAACGTAAACCGAAGCCCATTGAAACCAATGGTCATTACACGCCCGTAACCCCTCCAACACATAGCGCGCCACCGCAATCGCCGCCAAGTACAATACGACAGCCCGCTGACGTAGCGGTCGTAGCAGAGCCCCACGGTTTGGCAGCAGATCCCGATGACTTAGTGCGCTTAAGAGATCCCGAGGAATGGGACCAATTAGCTGCCACGGCACCTCCGGTGCAGGTTGTCTTAGATACGCAAACAGGACTCAGAGTAGAGGCGCTACGGGCAATAAATAGCCCACTTGCACGGTCGTTGGTGGCGGTCGTCGACACAAGAGAAATCGACGAAAGGATCATCGCAGCATATAAAAACAAACCAGCGAAAACAGATCGCGATACTGCAGAGTTTCGAGGTAACTCGGCTGTAGCGAATGTCAAACTGAGACGCGAGCTAGACCGTTGCTTTATTCAAAGCCAAACAGATCACACTCAAAGAAGAAGACGGTCTTTAGACCAAGACAGCTCCGCAACTCCAGAAGAAGACCGCGCCGCGATCATCCCAACAGAAGGCGATCTAAACGCTTGGAGAGAGCAACAAGGTGATAGACACACACAAATGACTACGGGACACGCAGCATCAGCATCGATCCAAGGTCGCCGCGATTACCAAGAAGATCGATGTATCATTGCCCAATTTGAACCAAATGTCCCATCAATCCAATCAGTTCAGGTTTACGCCGTCATGGATGGCCATGGAGGCACTGACTCGGCTGAACTCGTTGAGAGAGAGCTTGTGCCCACACTCCAAGCACAAATAGAAGAAGACCTAGGCAGAAGGAGCACGGAGTTCCTCGAGAGCACCTTTAGAAACACATTAAAGTTACTCCCTGTTCGATTGAGCCAGCACTGCCAAGAGTCGAATTGTCAAGCCGGCACCACGCTCTCGATGGTTTTACATGTTAAACTCAAAAATGGGTTAGAAAAGTTATACTGCGTCAATACAGGTGACTCGCGCTCAATTGCCATCCCACTGACAAATGTGGATACATACCCACCTTTCATCCCGCTTTCGATGGACGCCAAACCGGACCATCCAAGATTTCGTCCGGGAATCGAAAATAGAGGCGGAAGCGTGTGGTGGCATGGGGGATGGAGGGTCAATGGACGTCTAGCAGTAGCCCGGGGCATTGGCAATTATAATCCAATTCCTGTTGATCCAACTGTCATCGTAGCTGGTCCCGGTGTAAATCCTCGGCCAAAAATTACTTCGTTCTATATTAGCCCTGATGACCATCTTCTTGTGGTCATCGGTTCCGACGGTCTGTATGACCGCATGGCTGAGTCTGCGTTTGTCCCGATGGCAAGAGAGATGCTGGCCAATAGAAGACCCCATGCGGAAATAGCCCAGGCTCTTGTAAGAGAAGCAAGCAACCGAGATTCTGGGGACAACATAACGGCAGTTGTGGCAGAGATTGGGCGCGTGAGAGCCTAAAGGGACCCTCTTCAGCCTTGTTTGGATTGACAATCTCCCCTATGATGCATCGTATGACACGCAGAAAGGGACGTAAATCGTTCAAAACAAAAGGCCAAAAACCAAAAGCATCCACCCAAGAAGCAACACGCACCGTATCGGGATCTATCTCTCTGCACCAGAGGGGGTTTGGGTTTGTGAAAGACCCACCGGGCCCCGATGTGTTCATCCCTAAAACGGCCGCCTTGGGGGCTGTTGACGGCGACGTCGTCGAAATTGAGGTGCTGGGTAACCCCGGCCCGAAAGGCCCAGAGGGGCGTGTCATACAAATTTTGAAACGAGGGCGCACCCACATCGCCGGCACCATCGTCGGTAAATCGGGACGCCACTACACCGCATTTTCTCCCCTCTTAGGTCCTGATAAAGGCGTTGTGGTGCGATCCAAAGATCTCGCCCTCCAAGAGGGTGATCGGGTCATTTGCCGCGTGCTCAATTGGAATAACGACGTCGATCTCGTCGAGGCAATGGCAGAAAAGCGGATTGGCCATATCTCAGATGCCTCGGTCGATATCGATGCGGCCATTGCCGAATTTAATCTTGCCGACGCCTTTGCACCGGCAGTCATTGCGGAAGCCAAAGCATTCGGCACGAAAGTCACCCCCGACATGATGGAAGGCCGGCACGATCTGACCCACCTCGAATCGGTCACCATCGACCCCGATACCGCGCGCGACTTTGATGACGCCATTAGTTTAACACAAGATGATAACGGCCACTTCCATTTGGGCGTGCACATCGCCGACGTCGCCCACTACGTCAAAAGCGGCTCCCATTTGGACAAAGAGGCTGAATCGAGATGCAATTCGACCTACTTTCCCGGTCGCTGCGTCCCCATGTTGCCTGAAGCGCTCAGCAATGAACTGTGCAGCTTAAAACCCAAAGTCATTCGACTCACCCAATCGGTCTTGGCCGAGTTCACGCCGAGTGGCGATCTCGTACGATTTGAAGTAGTCCGGTCAGCCATCCGAAGTCACAAGCGCTTTACCTATAAAGAGGCGCTCGCGGTGATTGAGAAACAGAAAAAAAGTGTGCACGCCCCGCTACTGAATCTCATGGTTGATTTTTGTTTGGTGCTGAAGAAAAAACGGATGGAACGGGGCAGCATCGACTTTGCAATGCCCGATAATGTCGTGATTGTCAATGCGGAAGGTGTGCCTGAGAGGCTCGAGCGCGTTGAGTATGATATCACCCATCAGATGATCGAAGAGTTCATGTTGAAAGCGA
>JBDKJI010000168.1:0-5651 GCA_039796655.1 Chlamydiota bacterium
GCCAGTGCGCTCCTGACTGAGCCCACCCCTGACCTAGCCAAATTCACTGATTGCATGGCACACATCACCAACGACCGAACCCGACAAGAGGTGTCATGCGCAATCAGCCGTTGGGCGCAGAGCCACTCCCCCTACACTCCCACCAAGCCGTTCCCCGATCACGCAACTGTATTAGCCCTGTTTCAATACCTCGTTCCAGATGACCAAGCGTTGAACCGCAGATTTTCTAGATCTAGCGCTTGGAGCGCGTACGCCAACGCGCTCCTGACTGAGCCCACCCCTGACCTAGCCAAATTCACTGGTTGCATGGCACACATCACCAACGACCGAACCCGACAAGAGGTGTCGCACACAATCAGCCGTTGGGCATTTGTCTTCAATCGCACCAAGCCGCTCCCCGATCACGCAACTGTATTAGCCCTGTTTCAATACCTCGTTCCAGATGATCAAGCGTTGAATCCCGGATTTTCTAAATCTAGCGCTTGGTGCTTGTACGTCAACGCGCTCCTGGCTGAGCCCACCCCTGATCTAGCCAAAATCAATGAGTGCGTACCTCACATCAAGGACGAGGCAATGCAACGTCGCATTCAAAAGCGGATCACCGGGTATACCGCGAAGGGTTGAAAAATTCGAAAACGGGCAAGGAGGCCGCTTCAATTTTTCAGTCTGGAGTGAGCGGCCATGCTCTAGAGCATGCTGCGAATGAAGACGAAAAATTGAAAGCAAAGCCGACGTAGCTAGGGAACCAATTTTTCAATCACGAGCGGTATAAACTGTAGAATCTATACCCCTTTACTCGGATAGGCCCCTCAAGGTACTCTTAGCCTTGCAGTATGGCAGAAAAAAGCGAAAAGGCAACCCCGAAGAAGTTAAGAGACGCGCGCAAAAAGGGACAGGTCGCCAAAATTCAAGATCTCCCCGCGGCATTCACCTTCGCCGTGTCGATGGCCGGGACCTTGATGTTCTTATCGTTTCTGTTCGAACAAATCGGCGCTTTCACCCTCTACGCATTTCGAGAAATCCCCCATGCTCAGGAGCAATTCGAAGGGAAGGCAGCCGGGTACTGGGCTACCGCTCTCCAGGTGATCATGACATCGAGCTTCCCTCTGATGGTCATCGTCACTTTCGTTGGTGTGATTGTGAGCTTTCTGGTCATCGGCCCTGTCTTCTCGTTTGAAGCGATGAAATTCGATCTGAAAAAACTCAATCCGATCGAAGGAATTAAACAAAAATTTAAACTCAAAGTGCTCGTCGAGTTGCTCAAATCGGTTGCCAAAATCACAGGCGCCGGCATCATCATCTATTTACTCATGAAAAATAGCCTTGCCCTGATTGTCTCCACCGTGGCTATGCCCATTTTGGCAAGCGCCCAGGTCGTCTTCGACTTTTTGACTTCCGCTACGATTCGCGTGGGTCTGTTTTTTTTGCTTGTGGCTTTGTTTGACTTGGCGTTCCAAAAACGGACCTTTGCCAAGGAGATGATGATGGAAAAATTTGAGGTCAAACAAGAGTATAAAGACACCGAAGGTGACCCCCACATCAAGGGTCGCCGCCGCGAGATCTTCCGAGAGATCGCCTACCAAGATGGCCCTAGAGCCGCCCGGCGCGCCCGCGCAATCATCACAAACCCCACCCACATCGCGGTTGCCCTCAAATACGATCCCGACGAAGAGCCTGCACCCATCATTCTCACCATGGGTATGGGCCTTGTGGCTGAACAAATTATCAAAATTGGGATTGAAGAGAGAATCCCCATTATGAGAAACGTCGAATTAGCAAGAGAGCTGTACACGAAAGGGAAAATCTCCGATTATATTCCTGAAGACACCTATAAGGCGGTGTCCGAAGTGCTCAAGTGGATCGAAGCTTTGGAGAAAAACCCCGACGTGAATTTTGAGTTAACGCGCTGATGAATAAATTTCTCGATCGCATCACCCGTATCTTAGGCAATGACAGAGCCCTTTCCGCCATCGGAGGTTCTTCTGATGTCGCTTTGGCAGTCTTGGTGATCGCCATCATCATGATGCTGATCTTCCCGATGCCCCCTCACGTCATCGACGTCCTCATTGCTTTAAATCTCTCTGTATCCGTGTCAATCTTGTTTGTCGCTCTCTACATCCAAAAAGCGGTGCACCTCTCAATTTTCCCATCGCTACTCCTTCTCACAACACTCTATCGCCTCGGCGTCAACATCTCATCGACAAGGCAAATTCTGCTCCATGCCAATGCTGGTAAGATTATTTTTGCCTTCGGTAATTTCGTCGTCGGGGGCAATTATGTTGTCGGGGGTGTTGTCTTCTTAATCATCACAATCGTCCAGTTCATCGTCGTTACCAAAGGCGCCGAAAGGGTCGCCGAGGTGGCCGCCCGCTTCACATTGGACGCGATGCCGGGTAAACAAATGTCGATCGATGCCGACTTGAGAGCAGGTGTCATCGACCAACAACAAGCACGCGAACTGAGACTGGGCCTGAACAAAGAAAGCCAGCTCTATGGAGCCATGGACGGCGCGATGAAGTTCGTCAAAGGGGACGCGATTGCTGGTATTGTGATTGCCTTCATCAACATCTTAGGCGGCCTCATCATCGGCGTCATGATGCATAACATGCCACTAGCCCATGCGGCCAAGGTGTATACGCTTTTGTCCATCGGTGATGGTCTTGTAACCCAAATCCCCTCTCTGATGATTGCGATCACCGCAGGTATTGTCACCACCCGTGTATCGAGCGAGAAAAAAGACGCCCACCTCGGCAAGGAGATCTCCGAGCAACTACTGAGCCAGCCTAAAGCACTCCTCATCGCGGGCGGCGTACTGTTCCTCATGGCCTGGATACCAGGCTTCCCAGCTTGGCCATTTCTCATCCTCTCGACCACCATTGGTGTAGTGGGCTACGTATTCTGGAACAACGCAAGACGAGTCACCGCAAAAGCCGCTGCCGGTATCAGTGCCATGGACACCGATGTTCCAGGGCACGCCATGGTCTCGGGTGGCCCCGAAGATTACGCCCTCACCTTGCCGATTGTCCTTGAAGTAGGCAGCGCCATTTCGCAGCTCATCCGTAAAGACAAGCAAGGCCTCACCTTCGTCGACCAGATGATCCCCAAGATGCGGCATGCCCTGTACCAAGACCTGGGGGTACGCTTCCCTGGGATCCACGTACGAACCGATTCTCCTTCCTTAGATCCTGCAGGCTACGCAATCCACCTCAATGAAGTGCCGATCGTCCAAGGGAAAATCCTCCCCAAACACCTACTGACGGCAGAATCGGAAGAAACCTTAAAACGGTACAACATCCCCTACACTACGCTGCCAAACGGCCCCGGCATGCCTGTGCTATGGGTCAGCGAGAAATACCAAGAGATCTTGCAGCGGGCCAAGATGAAGTTCTGGACCGGCTTTGAAGTGATCGTTCTCCACCTGTCTCGCTTCTACAGACAGCACGCGAGCGAATTCATCGGCATTCAAGAAGTAAGAGCCATCCTCGAGTTTGTCGAAAAGTCATTCCCCGATCTCGTCAAAGAAGTCACCCGCCTTGTGCCACTCCAAAAACTCACCGAGATTTTGCGCCGCCTGATCCAAGAGCAAATTTCGATCAAAGACATCCGCACCGTCTTAGAAGCACTCAGCGAATGGGCCCAAACCGAAAAAGACACCGTGCTCCTCACCGAATACGTCCGCTCTTCATTGAAGCGCTACATCAGTTACAAATACTCCCTCGGGCAACCCGTACTATCAGTCTACCTATTGGATCCCGAAATCGAAGACATGATCCGCGGCGCGATCAAGCAAACATCCGCAGGGTCGTATCTCGCGCTCGATCCCGACTCAGTGCAGCTCATCTTGCACGCAATGCGCACTACGATCGCTCCGGCGCCGATGGGTGGCCAACCCCCCGTCTTGCTCACCGCGATCGACGTCCGCAGATTCGCCCGCAAACTCATCGAAGGCGAATTCCCCGACCTACCCGTCGTCTCCTACCAAGAAATCGTCCCCGAAATCCGCATCCAACCCCTCGGCAGAGTCCAACTGAGTTGACTTATATTTGGTAAGACGAGAGGCACCTCAAGAGTTGTATGAAATATCATTTCAAAATCCGAGAGAAAAAAAAGGCTTTTCAGCCAGTTGCATAGAACTTGAGGGATGCATTACTCAAGGCGATTCTTTAAAAGAACTGCATGCCAATATGCAAGAAGCCCTCTAGGTTCGTGCCTGACCGCGATATTTTTGCACCTGTGGATCGCATTCCAATTACACTATTATAAATCATGGAGTGCAATACAGTTCTTATACAGCTAACGGAGAGGATTTTATGAAAAATCTGCAATTTTTTGGCTTCCTAGGACAGACCAATTTTTAATCAAATGCTCCTCTTGTGTATATATCAACCATGGCAGACACCCGTTTATCCCACGCGATTCACACAAGCGCGCAGACACTGCTCTCGATCCAGCAGAGAAGGGTGGCACAAGAGGAGTTGCGCAATGAGGAGAGCGAATCAAGCCTCACTGAATTTTTAGAGTTAGTCTTGTTCAATCCTCTGGTACAGGCAAATCGCTTTTTGCAATTGAAAGATCTCAAGGGCGAAGCCAAAGAGGGCAAAGACGCCAAAGAGGCCAAAACTGACGCTTCCGAAGTCAAAAAGGTACTGGCGATCGAAGAGACCGAAGAGCTCGCCAATCGATTCCAAAGGGACAACCCCGAGCTAAAATCGCGCACGCTTTTATTGTTAAAAAACCTCATCAGTGCCAAAGATACTCCCGACGAAGCTCTTGAAAAAGTGCTCTCGCTCTACCCTGATCCGTCACTTGCTGACGAAGCGCTCGACTTTCTCATCGAATCGTCCGATCCGTCTGTGCTCTCGATCGTCCAGCTCGCTAAAGACAAGCTCAATGCTGCGAAAAACCGAGAGATCATCGCAGGCAAAAACATGAGCGCCGCCGCACGCGCCTTTTCAGAGGAAGGGCTCGGCAACCCCACGTCACTGCGTGATTTGTACCGCGATATCACCGGGAACCAACGAGAACCGTTGAAGCTTTTCCAAGAACTCACTGAGTTGTTTTCGTATGACAAACTGAAAATCGCCCTCAAGTTCCTCCTCCACTCGCTCGGAAGCGATCTCAAAGCCAAAGGACCCTCCATCCCTCCCGGCGAGCTCAAACGACTCCTCGATGAAACAAGATCGCTCCAGGGCGTCATCGGCATCTTCCGCTTTTTCCAATCGAGGATGGGGCTCATCCAAAAACTTTTCAACCAGTCCAACCTCGCGATGCCTCACCGCTTGAGTTTTGAGCTTCTCGGCAAAATCCTTGCCAAACTCTTAGCCGAACGCTACATCAATGCCGATCGGATCGTGCAGACAGCCGCCTTACTCGGGATCTCCGAAGAGCTGGCAGCCCAATTGATCATTTATGCCCAAATGAGAGAAGCGCTCAAACAAATCGCCCCCCGTTACTTCAGAAACTTCAGCCACCGAGAGGAGCTGAACCACGCATTCCAAGAAACGCTCGACAATCTCGAGGAAAAATTGGAAGATGATGGCGACGAAGACGATGAGGATGAGCGCAAATGAGCGACCGATTCCGCAACTTGCTCGAGCAAATGGGGCACGCTATCCAAATGCCCCTCAAGCCAGATCAATACGATGCATGCA
>JBDKJI010000169.1:0-7427 GCA_039796655.1 Chlamydiota bacterium
CATGCTGGGCGCATCGGGCGCTTACTACCAACTCGCATGCCTCTACTCCATTCTCGGACGCACCGATGAAGCGATGAGCTTTATCTACAAAGCGCTCGACGCTCGCGCCTTACCGCCCATGGAGGAATTCATGGACGATGAATGGCTCGACAATTTACGCCTGACAGAACCCTTCAACCGTTTCGTACAAGCTCTCGAGGCAAAACTCGAAGCTCGCGAACAATAAGTCTATTCTATATGGATAAACGCTCCCTTATTTTTATCGTATGCTTAAGCGCCGCTTTTTTCGCTGTGCAAATGTGGTTTTCTCCGATTGGCGGCGATGCTGTGCCAAACACAGAAACCCAAGAAGAAGTGGAAACGCCGTCATCGGCATCGACTTTTTCTGATGAGACGTATTACGTACTCAAAACAGACGAAGCCCAATGGGTGTTCTCAACAAGAGGCGGCTCTCTTGCTGAAATCAATTTGCCTCTACGCAGCAAATCGCTGCCTCATGGGATTGTCAAAGAAATCGATATCGATCGAGAGATCATAGCGCAATCGCCCATCAATGCCCGCTTTCCTTTAAACCCCTATTTTCTGGCGGGGCAATCAGAGCCTCAAGCGCCAAGTCAGGGAGGCTATTATCCTTTGCTCAGGCGTTCGATTTTGGAAACTGGTGGCGATATACTCCACCCCATCAGTCCTTCGTACTACGCTTTGGCCGTCGTTGGCTCCGATCCATCCATTGCAGAGGCGCAATACAAAGTCACCCATTTTGATAGCACGACCATTGAATTTTCAGCGTCGACAGCAGCAGGTCGAATCGTCAAGCGATATAGCCTTGCCAAAACGCCTCAGGGCCCTTATTGTCTGCAACTCGACATCGATACGCCGAGCAAGGGCTTGTGGCTCAGTTCTGGCGTTTTGGACGTCGAAATCGTCGGAGGCTCTTACGCCCCTCTGATTCGCTTTCAAACCTCGCAAGCAGGTGGCTTGGATGTTGAGACGATCGACTTGCCGAAAGAGATCTCGCACGTCCAATCTGTGAAACCCAATTGGATCAGCAATTCCAACGGATTTTTTGGCATCATTGTCGACCCCCTTGAACAAACAGGGTCTGGGTACCGAGTCGCAAAAGTCGAAGGCGAAGAGGCCGTCACTCGACTTAGCTTGATTGACGAGCGCTACAATCTATACCCCCCTTCTAAGTACCCCGGTTACGCAACCTACCTGCCTCTTGCTAGCGGCAAAGGCGTTTTTCGCATTTTCACAGGTCCCTTCGATGAGAGTCTACTCAAACAGCTCGACGCACTCTACGAAGACCCAGCACGCCATTACAACCCTGAATACACGCAAGCGCAAAGCATCCAAGGGTGGTTTTCTTTTATCTCGAGACCTTTTGCCAAATTCCTCTTTGTACTGATGCAATTTTTTTATTTCATTACACGATCATGGGCTGCTGCGATCATTCTGTTGACAATTGCACTGAGAGCCATGATGTACCCTCTGAACGCCTGGTCGATTGGCGCCTCTGTAAAAATGCAGGAGATTGCCCCCAAAATTAAAGCGATCCAGGAACGTCACAAAAAAGACCCCAAGAAAGGGCAGCTCGAAATCATGCAATTGTATCGAGAAGCCAAGATCAATCCGTTCACTGGCTGCTTGCCCATTTTGCTCCAGATGCCCTTTTTAATCGGGATGTTTTACCTTCTGAAATCGAGCTTCCCACTCCGAGGCGCTCCCTTCATCCCCGGTTGGATTGACGATTTGGCTGCACCCGACGTTCTTTTTTCTTGGGGCCCTCCCCTCTGGTTCATCGGCAACGAATTTCATTTACTCCCGATTCTCATGGGGTTGACGATGTTTCTGCAACAAAAACTGACCGCAAAACCAGGACCCGTTGGAGCTCCAGAAAGCGATACCCAAAAACAACAAAAAGTCATGGGCCATATGATGTCTGTGCTCTTTACCGTGATGTTCTACTCATTCCCATCCGGGTTAAATTTGTACTTCATGTTCTCAACTCTGCTCGGTATCGGCCAACAAATGTGGATGACCCGTAGACTCAAAGCCAATACATAGCATGGATGCATGGCGTCTCTTCCTGCAGTCGCTGAACATAAAACTGGGACACAAAGCCGTCGATCAATGGTTAAAGCCGCTGAAAATCAGCGGCTTTGACGCGCGAAATCTGTACCTGAAAGCAAGCAACGCCTTTCAGGTGGAGTGGTTCCAAGAGCATGTCGAGCCGTATCTGAAAGAGTTTGTCAATAATAACCAACAGCCTATCCACATCCACCTTGCGTTAGAAAATTCTTCTGAAGGTTCTGTACGCCGCGACGCGGCGCATACTCCATTTACACTCAGGTTCGATGCATGGGACCCCGAAATGACGATCGACAGCCTGGTAAAAGACAAAACCGATACGATTGCCTATACGCTCTTAGAGCAGCTCGGCCCTGTTATTTATAACCCCGTCTTTATGTATGGCCCTCCCCGCTCAGGTAAAACACACTGGCTCACGGCAGCCGCCTGGGCGCTGAAAGCGCGAGGCAAAAAAACGCTGTTTGTCAAAGCAGAGACGTATGCATCTCATATCGTGCAGGCAATCCGTTTATCTGCGATGCCAACAGTGAGACAAACATACCGCGATATCGACGTATTAATCGTCGATGATATAGACGTACTCGGCAAAAAGTGGGCAACGCAAGAAGAGTTTTTTCACACATTTAACCTACTACATACCGCCGGCAAACAAATTATCCTCAGTTCAAAAACAGCACCGTCCGACCTCACAGACATTGAATCGCGCCTTATCAGCCGCTTTGATTGGGGGCTTTCGATCAAACTAACACCCATCCCTTCGGATGCTTTATTGGATCATCTTGCCGCAAGACGAGGTGTTACCATCAATGAGGCAGTCAAAAAGCTCATTTTAGAGAAATGTCCCCAAGAGCCTGTGATGGCCCTGGAGGCGCTATTGATGCGCTCTAAAACAGCGTCGTCAATAGGAGTTTACGAAACAGAACGTTTGCTCAAAGATGTGTTCCAAAAGGAAGAACAAAAGGCTGTGACGCCTGAGCGCGTTATCTATGCAATCGCCAATCATTTTGGCGTCCTCCCTGCTGATCTCCTAGGCACCTCGCGTCAAAAGCAATACGTGTTTCCGCGACAAATCGCTATGGCGATCTGTCGAAAACAGTTGGGGCTACCGTATAAAAAAATCGGAGAAATCTTCAATAGAGATCACACGACGGTGATGGAAAGCGTCAGTTTGATTGAAAGTCGCATGAAGGAAAACAATGTCGCAGCGGCGATGGCCGCTGCGACAGTGCATCATTAAATCTTGATATATCGATCGCTGCCAGGATGTCCTACGCCAAGACCTGGGTGCTGATCTGCACCTGTAGGACTTGGAAACTGGAATGGCTCTGGTTCTTCGCCAGCGATGATTTGGGCGACGATTTTACGCCACTTCTCGACGGTCTCGACGAAAAGAGCCGCAAAACGGCGAAGCGCTGAAGCATCGACGCCAAGGCCCATGTCGAGCACGCAATGCATTAAAATGAGTTCTTCTTTGGGTGCAACGCCAATACCGCCGCCCGCCATTTGACCACCGAGCATCGACCCCTCAAGAAGGCGCTCGTAGAGCTTTAGGCGAATCTTATCGTCTTTGGGCAATCCATCGAGGATCGGGCTGTACAAGTACAGTCGATCTGAGTTGCGTTCATAGGTAATGTGCAAAGAGAAGGTATTATCGATCCCGAGGATACACGTTGCGTTTTCATCGAAATCCAAACCCTCTAAATTCAGTTCTTTGCCGAACTCTTTCAGGTTTGCCTTGGCGTTTTCATAGGACATTGATTCCTCCAAATCCTGCGTAAAATTATAAATCGTAGTGCTCCGTTATAACCCGTCTGATCACTTGTTGCAAGCAAAAAGTCAAACAGGGAACGAGCTCATCTGCTTTCCACAGATTTCTAGTTAGTAAGATTTTAGTTGAATTAATCATAATTTTCAAGGAAAAACTGATCTAGATGGGAAACTCTTTTGACAGCCTTATAATTCAAGAAGGACATCCAACCCCCATAGGCATTAGCTACCCCCCCTCCGGAGGGGTCCAATTCACCCTCGTAGCCCCCCATGCTACAGAGGTATTTCTAGAACTATTTTTGGGGGGCGCCTCGCGTCTTTTTTCGATGCATAGAACGGGGGACGTCTGGCACTTAAGTTTAGGGGGTCTATGGCCTGAGGCCCGCTATGCCTACCGGGCCAAGGGGCCTTACGACCCTGAAACAGGCCACCTATATCGCTTTGAAAACCGCCTTTTAGACCCCTATGCCAAGGCCATCAATACATCACCACTCTGGGGCGATGATCAAAGTACATGGCTCTCGATCGCTGCGCCGCTTACGGTGCAGCGATCGATTCGGAGAATCGATTTACAAAAACAGGACTGGATTATCTATGAAATGCACGTACGCGGATTCACCCAGCACCCATCCAGCGGTGTCGCTCACCCAGGCACGTATCGGGGGATGATCGAAAAAATCCCCTATTTACAAAAGTTGGGGATCACTGTCGTAGAACTGATGCCCATCTTTGAGTTCGATGAAACACACTCCAAATACAGCTCCTTGAACTATTGGGGCTACAATCCCCTATCTTGGATGACGCCGATGCGCCGGTTTGCCCACGACGCAAACGAGGCGATGGGGCCGGTAAAAGAATTCTGTGATCTTGTCGATGCGCTCCACAACGCCGGTATAGGCGTAGTGCTCGATGTCGTCTATAACCACACAGGCGAAGGCAAGGAAATCGATTACGTCCGCTCTTTTCGAGGCATCGATAATCGTCTGTATTATCACCTCGATACAGCAGGTCAATACCAAGATTACGCAGGGTGTGGCAATGCGATTTGCGCCAACAACTCTCATGTGCAACGACTCATTATTGACAGCTTAAAGTATTGGCACGAAGAAATCGGCGTCGACGGCTTTCGGTTCGATCTCGCCTCGGAGTTGACGCGAGGACCCGATGGTCATCCGATGGCCCACCCACCAGTGATCGAGGCAATCGGACGTGCAATACCCAGCGCTTGGCTGATTGCAGAACCATGGGACGCCGCCATGTTGTACCAATTGGGTGCCTTCCCCAAATGGGGCCCTTGGTCCGAATGGAACGGTAGATATCGCGACGCCGTCCGTACCTTTATTAAAGGCACCGATCACAGCGCAGGCGCCTTTGCAACAGCCATTTCTGGCAGCGAGCCTACGTATAAAACCAGCCACACACCCCTAAGTAGCTTGAACTTTGTGACTTCACACGACGGGTATACTCTAGCCGATCTGGTCTCTTACCAAGCAAAACACAATCTCGCCAACGGGGAAAACAACCGAGACGGCGAAAACCACAATCTCAGCTGGCACTGCGGTGTAGAAGGACCCACGAATGATCCGACAATCTTGGCGTTGCGAGAAAGACAAATCCGCAATTTTCTGATCGCTTTATTCGTCTCGCAAGGCATACCGATGCTCACCATGGGCGATGAATACGGACACACCCGCCTCGGCAACAATAACCCCTACGTCCTCGATAACGAAATCAACTGGTTCAACTGGAATGCATGTGTGCAAAACAAGGCGCAAATTGCCTTCGTGCAAGGACTCATCGCGTTTCGTAAAGCGCACACAGAGTTTTTTGCCCGGGAAACCTTTTTGACAAGCCGAGATGTGATGTGGCATGGCCTTGAACCGAATCATCCCGATTGGAATTCCAGGTTTGTCGCCTACGGACTGAAAGGAACTAAACAGATCTATACCTCTCGTGACTCAAAAATTGGTTTTGGGCAACGCGAGGTATACATTGCCTTCAACGCCGATTTTAAGGCACACACAATAACACTGCCAGCTGACACAAAGTGGCGCGAAGTCGTCAATACGGCCCATGGGTGGTCCCATTATTTTTGTACACAAGGGCCTGTTATGCCAGCACAAATCGAAATGATACCCCACAGCGCTCTCATTTTAAATAGTGTCTAAAACAATCGTTTGGTATTCTCGCGTTTTTAGGAGTGTACTATGCGCCTTGCTACTTTGCTCGTCCTCGGATTCATTGCCATCGGCTGTTCTCGCAGCAATGACAACATGACTCGCTTCCACGAAGATGGGCGAGCCAAACCCGTCGTCGCAATTGCAGCGATGATCGATACAACTTCGTACGAAGCACCGTGGAGTTTATCCGAAGAATTCACGACGAGTTTGGTGCGCAAAATAGGCGCTAGTCAGCAGATCTACGTGATTGCAAGAGATGACGACCCGCTTTCTGATAACCCCTTCGGTCCCGATTTGAGCTGGATTAAACAATCGTTCCCAAATGAAGAGTTTGTTGTCTTCCTAGAGCTCGTTGAACACGTTGTGTTGCCCGCGAAAGAGACCAATCTCGTCTCGCCGCAAGAAGTCTCTTCCAATCTCAACATGGCAGTTCGCGTCCGCGTTGTCGATTTGAGGAGCGCAACACCTAAAGTTGTACTCCAAGAGAAAATCCGCGACTCATACTTCATCCCCAAAACACTCATCCCCACGAACTACAATGCCATTGTTTGGGGCAGCGAAGAATATATGAAATCACCGATGGGGATCGCTCACTCCCAGATGATTGACGAAATGGCCGCTCGCATCATCGACTACGTCCTCCTCGCTAAAAGCCGGTGACGTACGCAACATGACAGAGATCAGTGAACTGATTGTTTTAGTTCTCGTGGCCATGGCAGTTTTGTTTGCAGGTAAAAGAGGCGGCTTTTTCCGTCCCCTTGAAACGAGACATGACGACCTACTGCTGCTATCACCGTGGCACGTTGCCACAGTCTTTCTCATCTACTTTCTATCGGGTTATTTCATCATACCGGAAGTAGGCCGTGTGATCCGTTGGTTTTATCACGATGGCATGTCAGAAGCCGATTTCGTCTATTTTGCAAGCTGGGCCAATTTTCTCAACTCCAGCATCATCGCCTTCTCTTTTGCTCTCATGTATCAGTTTCTGCCAAGACCTCTTGTGACTACGTTGTGGGGTAATTTGCGCCTATCCAACTTTGGCGTTGCGGCAGCGGCCTGGGCAATTGGATTTCCCATCGTCACCCTAGTGGGACAAATCTTTGATTTTTTAGTGACAAACCTATTTCACCTGCCTACAATCCCCGATCAACTCGCCGTTCATTTCCTAAAATTGACCTTTGGTCACCCTTTGTATTTCTCTCTTGCAATCATCACAATTGTGATCCTTGCACCCTTTGTCGAAGAAACGATGTTCCGAGGATTTTTACAAACCTATATTCGTAGACACCTGGGAACTAAAGCAGCCATTGGACTTACTTCAATGCTTTTTGCTTTGTTCCACTACTCTACATCTCAAGGTTTTGCCAACATCCCCATCATCGCAGCTCT
>JBDKJI010000170.1:0-4564 GCA_039796655.1 Chlamydiota bacterium
TGTCGTTGGAGGCCCATATTGCCAAGGAGAGCCCCGAATATGGCCTTTGGCTTGGACTTACCATCCCCATCGCTCTTTTGTTATTCATCGACGCTCCAAAAATTGAGCGCGATTGCTGGGCAGCGCTGATGATCGCTGCGGGTATCTATGTGTCTAGAAAACAAAACCTCTATCTCAAAGCGCCCGCAACGATGCATGAAGGCGTGCTGCGAGGGCTGATCGTCGTATTTGGTCTTGTTGCCGTTGACTTTTTATGGCTGGCCGATGCACCCATTGCGCTGAGGGCCAGCATACTAGCTCTGTGGGTTAGTTTGTTTGCTAGCCCGATTTGTCGCTCGTTTCGCTTTGCCAAGTGATTGCCCAAAGTGGGCGTACGTCTCAAATCCTCGCTTTGTGTTCTCCACTAGATCAGCGTCGAGCTCGATGCGATCCTTTTCAAACAGCAACACAATGCACGATCCGCCAAACGAAAAGTATCCCTTTTCATCGCCTTTAGCCGCCTGCGTGTCGGCAGTGTAGGTCTGATGAATCGTACCGACGCACGTTGCGCCCACTTCGACAAAGAGCACCGTGCCAAATGCCTCGCTTTCGATTTCGGTGATGACCCGTTTGTTGTGCCACAAGATCGACAAGCGACGTGCCAGCGCGATTGGATTCACCGAATAGAGCGCTCCGTCGATGGCTTTTGGTTTCGATGGCACCCCATCGAAGGGGAAATGAAAACGGTGGTAGTCCACAGGTGCTAGTCTTGCAATCACCATCGCCCCCCTTTCGAAACGGCGCGCATAAACTCGATTGTGCAAAAATGCCTCGAGCAAAAAGGGCTGCCCTTTGATCAAAAAAGGAAGACTTGTGTCGATTGCAGAATAGGCAAGGTAGCGACCGTCAGCAGGTAGGCAGGCCCGAGAGGGGTCTTCGATGACGGAGCGAGAGGACGGTTTGAGCTTGCGTGTAAAAAAATCATTGAATGAATCAAAATCAGCCTTAGCAAACTCGCTGGCATCGATCTTGTATTGCGCGATGAAGGGGGCAATGTTGTCTTTGCTTTTGGGCCGTTTTTGCAGATAGCCGTAAAGGAGCGAAAACCATTGAAATCGAGCCAAGAGCGGTAGTAGGAAGAAGCCGAAGATCCGGGAGAAAAGGCCATCGCCGTAGAGGAGAGATAAAGCAAAATGGCCATACACCTCTTCCGTCAGGATGCGGTGCGTAGAGCGATCGACGTATTGAATCGGCATGCACAAAAAAGCTAACATATACGAAGATAAACAGAAAAGTTCGATTTTTGGCTAAGCCAAAAATCGAATTTTCCTGTTAATTAAATTATAAAAACGACTTGTAAGAAAAGGCAATTCATACTAAAATTTTCTCAAAATCGGAACAATACTCATGTTAGCTTTTCTGAAAAAACTCTTCGGCACACAGCAAACCAGACGTCTGAAAAGATATCGAAAATTGATACCGGTGATCTCAGAGCGGGAAGAAACCTATCAACGCCTCACTGACGATGAGCTCAAAGCGCTCACGGCTCAATTCAAAGAAAGGCTCTCGCGTGGCGAGTCGCTCGAGTCGCTATTACCCGAAGCTTTTGGTGCTGTGAAAAATGCTTGCCGTAGGTTGTGTGGCACCGATGTGCATGTATCCGGTTATGAGCAAAAATGGGATATGATTCCCTATGACGTCCAGATGCTTGGCGCAATCGCAATGTTCTACGGGTCGATTGCCGAAATGCAGACGGGTGAGGGGAAAACGCTCACCGCAGCAGCGCCGCTGTATTTGAACGCGCTGACTGGTCAACCTGTCCATCTTGTGACTGTTAACGATTATCTCGCCAGACGTGACTGTGACTGGATCGGTGCGATCTTCAAAAAGCTCGGTATTACCGTGGCAGCCCTCACGAACGATGTGCCTCCATTTCGGCGCAAAGAGATTTATGCTGCTGATATTGTGTACGGTACGGCGTCGGAGTTTGGCTTTGATTATCTCAGAGACAATTCGATGGCAACCCATAAAAATGAAAAAGTACAAAGAGGCCATTACTTTGCGATCGTCGATGAGATCGACTCGATTCTCGTCGATGAGGCGAGAACACCGTTGATTATCTCAGGACCGGTTCCCGAAAGCCGCCAGCTGTACGACGAACTTAAAGACGGCGTATCGAAGCTCGTCAAGATCCAGCGCGAATATTGCAACCGCCTTGCGAGCGAGGCTAAAAAATCGCTTGAGGCCGTCGGCATTACCGAAGAAACAACTGAGACATTGAAAGTCAGCAAGCAAGACCGAGAGATCTTTAAAAAACTCTGGCTTGTATCTAAGGGTTTACCTCGCAATAAGATATTGAAGCGTATCAAAGAACACCCCGATCTACGCGCTGAGATCGACACATGGGAGACATACTTTTTTGGTGAACAGAACAAAGAAGAAAAGTACCAGGTGCTATCCGAGCTGTACATGACCATCGATGAACGCAATAGCGAATACGAATTGACCGATAAAGGGATCCACGCATGGGCCGATTGGGGTCATAGCGATGATTTCGTCATGCTCGATTTAGGTCACGAATACACGATGATTGAAGAGAACAAGGCTCTGTCTGACGCGGAGAAAGTGCAAGCCAAGATCACTGTGCGAGAAGAAGACGCCAAACGCAAAGAAAGAGCTCACAATCTCAGACAGATGTTAAGGGCGCACTTACTGATGGAAAAAGATGTCGATTACATCGTCCAAGACGATAAGATCATCATCATCGACGAAAACACCGGTCGTCCTCAGCCGGGGCGCAGATTTTCCGACGGATTACACCAAGCCATTGAAGCTAAAGAAGGCGTGTCAATTCAAGGAGAGACTCAGACCTATGCGACCATCACATTGCAAAATTACTTCCGCCTCTATGCAAAGCTCGCAGGGATGACAGGCACGGCGATGACCGAGGCAGCGGAGTTCAGGGAGATCTACAAGCTCGATGTCCTGGAAATTCCCACCTATCGTCCCAGCCAAAGAGTGGACGGCGATGACCAGATCTACATGACAGAGCGAGAAAAATATAACGCCATTTTAAAAGAGATCAAAGAGGCGCACGACAAAGGCAGGCCCATTTTGATTGGCACCGACTCTGTTGAAGTTTCGGAAAAACTCTCGCGCATCTTAAAACAAAACAAGCTCGAACACACGATCCTCAACGCCAAAAACCACGCCAAAGAAGCCGAAGTGATCGCAGACGCAGGCAAGATAGGCGCGATTACGCTAGCAACGAACATGGCAGGGCGCGGCACCGACATCAAGCTCAAAGAAGGCGTCCGCGAGCTAGGAGGTCTCCATGTCATTGGCAGCACTCGGCACCAATCGCGTCGAATCGACCGCCAGTTGCGCGGACGATGCGCTCGCCTTGGTGATCCTGGCACATCGCAATTTTTTGTCTCGTTTGAAGACTCTCTGATGCGCCTTTTCGCATCGCCGCGTATGACCGCGCTCTTGCAGCGCTTTCGGCCGCCTGAAGGCGAGCCCATCTCAGCAAAAGTGCTCAATAAGTCGATTGAGACTGCGCAAAAAAGAGTCGAGCAAAGAAATTACACGATGCGCAAGCACACGCTTGAATACGACGACGTGATCAACAAACAAAGGCAAGAAGTCTACTCCTTCCGTAACGATCTTCTCTTCACAGAAGCGCCCATTGGCATTGCTGAAGAGCTCCTCACCGCTGTCGCTGGGCAACTGGCTGACGAGCTGAAGAGCAGTCAGTGGAATGGCGCCCAGTACGCCCGTGAAATCACGACGCAGTTTCCCGTTCTTCTCGAAGTAAGCCAAGACGCTGCCATCATGGAGACAGAAGCGGCCACGAAGATCGTCGAGGCATTTCGGCAAAAGCTCCGTTTTCAAAGAGACGCCATCTTGCAGCTCAGACCAGAGCTCCAAGACGCTGAGAAGACACAGTCGCTATTGCAAGAAGTGGTGCGCAGCATCATGGTGCGCCGCACCGACCAGCTCTGGCAGGAGCACCTTCTTGCCATTGACCACCTCCGCGCCGATGTCCATATGCGAACTGTCGGGCAAAAAGATCCGCTCCTCGAGTTCAAGCACGAATCATTTGCTCTCTTCGAGCGCTTATCAAAAAGGCTCAAGCAAGAAATCTCGCGTGATTTGTTCCGATTTGAGATGATAACTCAGTCGCCCCAAGAGAGGCTGAAAAAAGCCCTTGAGGAAAAGATGAAAAACAAAAAAACGCTGGAGATCCCCTCTTGAAAGCCAAATGGGTTCATTGGATTACGATTCTTATGATGATAGCATTTACGCTCACCCTGTTTGCGGGGCCGCCTGTGGTCGCGCTTGGATCGGGTAATTACGGCGCTGAAGTCGTCGAGGCGATCCAAGGCTCGGGCCTTGTCAAGCTCAACGGCACCACCGTCACTGAGCACCTCAGTGTCACAGGCTCATTGATCACCAAAAACGCCTCCATTGGCTCTTTAGACGTGCTCGGCGAGGCCAACCTGACAGACACATCCATCCGCCACCGATCGATCGTGATGGGCTATCTCCAGGCCCACCAGGCTAAGTTTGAAGAGGCCCTTGT
>JBDKJI010000171.1:0-8860 GCA_039796655.1 Chlamydiota bacterium
ATGTTAGACAAGGCGAGTTTGATTGACGATCCTTTTGAACAAGCTTTTTTCTTAATGGTGCACATTCCCTATTTGCAAGCTTTTGAAGATGTGAATAAACGCACCAGTCGTCTCGCAGCCAATATTCCCTTTATTCGGCACAACTTGCGTCCTCTTTCGTTTGTCGATGTTCCCGAGCCTCTTTACATCAACGGTCTTTTGGGAGTCTACGAGCTCAATCGGATAGAGCTTTTGCGCGATGTGTTTGTTTGGGCCTATGAACGATCATGCGCTCGTTATGCTACCACGCATCAATCTCTTGGTGAGCCTGATCCATTTCGTCTTCGCTACAGACAACAACTCATGTTTGCAGTGCGAGAGATTGTGGAGCGTTGCCTGAGCCCAGATGCTGCGCTTCAATTGATCCAGCATCAAGCTGAAACAGGCGTTCTGCTTCAGGACCGAACACGCTTTGCAGAATTGGTGGGCAAAGAACTTGCGTCGCTGCACGAAGGCAACATAGCCCGTTATCAAATCGGCCCTGCGCAGTATGCAAAATGGAAGCGCTTGTGATTGAAAAAAAATATATCGTTTCATAAAATCTCGCGAGACGTGATTCCTATGAATATAGCCCACTGGTTTACCGTACTGCGCCTTTGTGTGAGTCCGCTACTACCCATCCTCTATCTTGGTTACGATTGGCTCGGTATCCCTTTTGGCTGGGTGCCTTACTTATTGCTCGCGGTTCTCTTAGTGAGTGAGAGTTCTGATTTTTTCGATGGTTTTTTGGCGCGTAAACACAATCTCGTCACCGATCTCGGCAAGGTGCTCGATCCAATGGCCGATAGCGTGACCCATATTTCGCTGTTTTTGGCCTTTACACAAGGCGTTGTGCAGTTGCCGCTGCTCCTTGTATTAATCTTTTTGTATCGCGATTTTTTTGTGACGACGCTGAGGACGCTTTGTGCTTTGAGAGGTGTCGCTCTTGCGGCCCGGATGAGTGGGAAGGTGAAGGCAGTCGTTCAGGCTGCCGCAGCGCTTTTAGTGACTGTATTGATGATCCCCTATAGCGTCGGCTGGGTTTCGTTAGAGTTGTTGCAGGACGCAAGTCTTTTTATCGTCGGGATTGCCGCTGCCTACACCCTTTTGTCTGTATGGGACTATTTTTACGCAAATCGCATCTATATTCGGCGAGCAATTGAGTCATAGATCTGTTTGCGATAACTTTGTATAAGCCGCTCTTTCTGGGCGGGTTTGTCTTGAGCTGATGAGCGATCGATACGTCTCTACGTATCGTTTGGCGGGGGCGCGCCAGCTGGAGTCGATGCGCATGGCTTTTTGGCACAAGGCGCCCCAGGCTGCTTGCTCTTCCGCGTACATCTGGCGGGCTCGCCCGATGGCTTCGTTCATCGCGGTAGCAGTAGGCTCATCAAACACAAACCCGTTTCTCATCTCTCGCGGCGTCAGCGGGTTTTGGCAATCGAAGACAGTATCTTTCAGGCCGCCTGTGGCGCGCACGATGGGGATCGTGCCGTAGCGCATGGCAATGAGCTGTGTTAGGCCGCATGGCTCAAAATGCGACGGCACTAAGAGCATATCGAACGCGGCGTAGAGAAGGTGCGCTAGGTTGTCGTCATATTCAAAATGGAGCAGCACGTTGGGGTTGCTTTGGTAGGTGCGCTGGATTGTCTCAAAGTGATGCTGCATGGAAGGAATAGGGGATGAGCCAAGCAATACAAATGCCATCCGTTCACGGATGGCAAACTCGATGGCAGCCTCGAGCAGTTCAGGCCCTTTTTGCGGGACAAGGCGCGTGATGGCCCCAATCCACGGACGCGCGCTCATGGGCTTGTTAAATCGCTTTGCGATCACCTGCTTGGCTTCATCTTTGGCCCGTAGAATTGTTTGTATCGAGCTAGAGTTTGTGTATTGTTGTGGAAGAGCCGTGTCCGATTCGGGGTTCCATCGATCAGCGTCGATGCCATTGGTGATGCCCGTCAGCTTGTTTTTGTAACGGGTCAATGTCTTGTCTAAATGGAATCCATATTCGGGCCTCAGGATCTCTTCGGCGTAGTTCTTCGACACGGCGTTGATCGCATCGGCGTAGACTAGCCCTCCTTTTAGAATATTGATCGTCCCTTTTAAAACTGGGTCTTCAAGTTTGCTGCTCGTCAAATAACTAGCCCCCTTCAATCCGACCCGATCGAGATCCCATGTTGCAGCATGTCCTTGATACTCAAGGTTATGTATCGTAAGTAGCACATGCCCGATGTGGGGGCATAGCTTCTCTTCGCGGATTATGAAGGTGGCGCTCGCGGTGTGCCAATCGTGTACGTGCAATATGTCGATTGCTTGTCCGTGGAGAGCGAGATATGCGAGGGCAAGGCGAGTGAAGAGTAGAAACCGGGCCGCGTCGTCGGGGTAGCCGTAGATTTTTTCTCGTTGAAAAAAGTCATATGTTTCATTGGGTTCGATCAAAACAACGGGGCATCCGTCCACCTCGGTGTGCCAGGCGCGGTGGGTTAGTCCCATAGATGAGAAGGACTCATGGCGGTCCAATATAAGGTTATGGTTCAACAAGGCGGTGTAGCGGGGAAGGATAATTTGGACGTCGACGCCGGAGCGGAGAAGCTCTTTTGACAAGCCTTGGATCACTTCACCCAAGCCCCCTACTTTGGCAATGGGTGCGAGTTCAGCAGCTAGTTGAATCACTCTCATATAGTTTTTTCCATGCAACAAACGCGTTGATTTGTAAATGTTTTTTAAACTCGACTTTGTACATTTTTCGGTGCGATTTTCATAATCTTTTGACCTGCAATTGGTTACTGATGCCTGCAATGGCTTGTTCAAGCCGATTGCAGGCATCAGTAACCAATTGCAGGTCAAAATCTTACAAAACTCGCATCCGAAAAATGTACAAAGTCGAGTTAAAACCCTTCTGCCCGCGCTAGAGTGTTGCAAAAAAGTCTCTAGCGGGCTAACATGGCTCTTTATTTTTTGCCGATTGTTGGGGTGTCGCCAAGTGGTAAGGCAGCGGTTTTTGGTACCGCCATTCGGAGGTTCGAATCCTTCCACCCCAAAGTTGCATTGCCTGAGATATGAAAAAAACGTCGTATCAGATTTTTTCAGGCACCTCGCATCCGGAGCTTGCCTCCGAGGTTGCGGCTCGGCTGAAGACGACTGTAGGGCGGCTCCAAATTGAGCGCTTTCCCGATGGGGAAATAGGAGCGCAGATTTTGGAAAACGTCCGTGATAAAGACGTTTTCGTGTTTCAGTCGGTGGCGAGAAGGCCCAATCGCTATTTGATGGAGCTTCTCATCTTGGTCGATGCCTTTAAGAGGGCTTCGGCAAGGAGTATTGTGGCGGTTTTGCCGTACTATCCGTACGCGCGGCAAGATCGCAAAGAGAAGGGCCGTGTCCCTATTACCGCCAAGCTCGTGGCTAATTTGCTCGAGAAGGCGGGGGTGACGCGTATGCTGACGATGGATCTGCATACCGAACAGATCCAAGGCTTTTTCGACATCCCGGTCGACCATTTGTTCGCCCGGCCCTATTTGGTTCAGGCTTTGAAAAAAGCGGGGTTTAAAAAGGGAGTTGTGGTCTCTCCTGACGTAGGCAGCAGCCGTATGGCGCGCAAATATGCCGACGCTCTCGAGGCGGAGATTGCTGTGGTCGATAAGAGAAGGGTGAGCGCGCGCGATGTCGCAGCGGGTGCGATCATCGGCGATGTATCGGGACGCGATGTTGTATTGGTCGACGACATCGTTTCGACAGGCGGTACTCTCGAGATGGCGGCGAAAGTGTGCCGCAAAGAGGGAGCTAGACGCGTATTTGCGGCGGTGACGCATGGCCTTTTGATGGGCGATAAGCCTCTTGAAGGGATTGACCAAATGTTTGTGGCTGACACCGTGCCATGCCCAAAAACGGCTAAAGTAACGTGTGTCTCCGTAGCGCCTCTTTTTGCAGAGGCGGTACGGTGTGTAGTTGAGGCGAAGTCAATTTCGTCGCTATTTGAGAGGAAATAATGAAAGAGCTGACAGTAACTCCGAGAGAGTCGAATAAGAAAAGCGATGCGAAAAAACTTCGCCGCGAAGGGCAAATTCCAGCCGTTTTGTATGGGATGGGCAATGGGAACCAGAACGTTGCTGTGCAAGCGGATGTTTTTCGAGCTATTTTGAGGGGCATTCGTCCAGGGATGTTACCAACAACGATCTTTACTTTGATCGTGAACGGTAAGCCTGTGCAGGCGCTTGTGAAAGACGTGCAGTATCAGCACGCGACGTATGAGATTTTGCACATCGATTTTCTCACTGTAGGAGACGGGGCGAAAGTAGCCGTTCGAATTCCGGTGCGTGTTGCTGGTGCAGCTGAGTGCGTCGGCATTAAACTCGGTGGTTTTTTACGCCAGGTGATCCGATTCATCGACGTCGAGTGCAAGTTGGCTGATATTCCTGAAGAGCTCACAGTCGATGTGAAGGAATTGAACATTGCCCAATCGAAACGTTTAAGTGACGTGAATTTCCCAAGCGGTGTTAAACCACTTGCAAAGCTCAGCGAAGTGGCTGTTGTGATCGGGAAGAAAGCATAAGACGTGCGGCTCATTGTAGGTCTTGGCAACCCTGGCAGAGCATACCGAGGAACGCGGCATAATATCGGCGCTATGGCGGTCGCTGCGTTTGTTGAGCAGCAGGGCCTGAAGTGGAAGAAGAGCGTGGCGTTTCGCGGTAAAATCGCGGAAGATCAGGGCGATGCGTACATGCTCCCTGAGACCTACATGAACGAAAGTGGCGAGGCGGTGGGCCTTGTCCGGAGATATTATAAAATTGCACTCACCGATATCCTCGTTGTCGTGGATGACATTGCGATCCCTTTTGGGGTATTGCGGCTCAGACAGCAAGGTTCTTCGGGGGGGCATAATGGGCTTAAGAGTGTTGAAGAGCACCTTGGCTCAGATCATTATAGCCGGCTCCGTATCGGAGTTGGCGATCGTGAAGAGGGCGATTTAGCAAGCTTTGTCTTGGCCCCTTTTTCCGATACAGAAAAAGTCCTCTTGCCAGATGTATTGGCAAAGGCGAAGGGAGCCATTGGAGAATGGCTCAAAAGCGGAGTAATCCGTGCGATGGACGTTGTGAACCGAGCGTCCACCAAACCCGAGCAGGAAGAACCTTCTTAAGAAAGAAGGTTCAAAGGAACAATGATGAAAAAACAACGAAAAGGCCTCTATGAAGGGATGTATATCTTGAGCGCGTCGCTCAGTGAAGATTCCCGCAAGAAGGCGTTTGACAAAATTGCCGATGGTATCGCCCAGAAAGGGGGAGAGATCCATAAAGTGCATGACCAAGGGCGCAAGCGTTTGGCCTACGAGATCAAGGGAAAAAGAGAAGGCCACTACTATGTTGTCTTTTTCTCATTGCCCGCGCAATCGATCCAAGAGCTTTGGAAAGATTATCACTTGCATGAAGATTTGATTCGGTTTTCCACAATGGTGACCGATACTGTGCAAGAGACGCTCGAGTTTCAACCCATTCGGATCCAAGGTTAATTATGTCGACAAAAACATTCCCACAACAAGCTCCTGCGGCCCCAGATTCTCCTTTTGTTAAGAAGAAAAAGTTGTGCCCTTTCCAAGCAGCCAAGTATAAAAAGATCGATTACAAAGACATCGAGACCTTGGAGCAATTCATCACCGAACGAGGCAAGATTTTGCCGCGGCGCATTACAGGTGTGTCCCACTACTATCAAAAACTGTTGAAGAAGGCGATCAAGCAAGCGCGCTATATGGCTCTTCTTCCCTTTGTCGGACAGGAGTAAATCATGAAGAGAACTTTATTGCTTCTCGAAGATGTAGATGCCCTTGGTAAGAAAGGGGAAGTGGTGACGGCGAAAGCGGGTTATGTACGCAACTTTTTAATGCCGCGTGGCTTTGCCATGCCGGCGTCGCCGAACGTGCTCCGCAAGCAGGAAAAACTGCGCGCTGAAAGAGCCAAGCAGGCAGTGATTGATAAGCGAGAGTCAGAAGAGCTCTCTGCTAAGATCGAGACGCTTACTTTAGAGACAAGAGTAAAAGTCGATCCAGAAGGGCATATGTATGGTTCTGTTTCTGCGGGCGATATCGCTTTGCTTTTCCAAGAGCAAGGATATTCTCTTGAGAAACGATCGATCCAATTGCCACGTCCCATCAAAGAAACGGGTGTACATAAGCTGACGGTTCGCCTTAAAGAGGGCGTTACGGCCGTCTGCTCACTCCACATCATCCCTGAAGGGGTGGTTATGACAGGTGCTGAATCTGTCACAGCGCCTTTACCTGGTGCTGAGGTAGTAGCGGATAGCGAACGCACCCCCGAGTAGGGGCGTGCACAAAAACGGCGGGGGTATACCGCGAGGGGTTGAAAAATTGGAAAACGGGCAAGGAGACTGCTTCAATTTTTCAGTCTGGAGTGAGCGGCCATGCTCTAGAGCATGCCGCGAATGAAGACGAAAAATCGAAAGCAAAGTCGACGCGGCCCGGAACCAATTATTCAATCACGAGCGGTATCATAACCCGCCGTTTTTAGGTGATTCCAAATGAAGCCTTTCGTTGTGGTGACAGGCGCAGCCGGCATGATTGGCTCTGGGGTTGTTCGCGCCCTCAATGATTGCGGTGTCACCGATCTTCTTTTAGTCGACGATCTCAAGCAAGGCCAAAAGTGGAAAAACCTCGTCGGCAAACAATTTTCGTCTCTGATCAGCAAGCGCTCTTTACTCTCTTTTTTGCAAGGTAAACAAGACCTTGTCCAAGCGATCATCCATCTCGGCGCTTGTTCTTCGACCATCGAGATCGACGCTGATTATCTGTGGGAGAATAACACTCGTTATACTATCTCTTTAGCTGAGTGGGCCTTAACGCATGGCAAACGCTTTGTATATGCCTCTTCGGCGGCGACCTATGGTGATGGCAGCTGTGGTTTCGATGACAACCACGACGCTCTTTCAACGTTGAGGCCATTGAACATGTACGGCTATTCGAAACACGCCGTCGATCTTTGGATGAAAAAAGAAAATGTCTTGCACCTCGTTTGCGGGCTAAAGTATTTCAATGTGTTTGGTCCTAACGAGTACCATAAAGGTCCCATGGCGTCGATGGTGATGAAAATGTGTCATAAGGCGCATACCGAAGGGCGCATTGGCCTGTTTCGTTCGAATGATCCAGCTCGTTTCAAAGACGGCGATCAAGTGCGCGACTTTATTTACATCAAGGATGCTGCCAGTTGGACCGCGTGTTTGATTGATCCAAAGTGGCGCCACGTATGCGGCATTTACAACATAGGATCAGGCCAGACGACGACGTGGAACCGCTTGGCGCTTGCTCTGTTTCAAGCGCTTGGTAGAGCGCCGACGATCGAATACATTCCGATGCCCGAAGCACTTACCAACCAGTATCAAAATTACACTTGTGCCTCGATGGAGAAGTTGCGTAAAATCTTTCCTGACGTGCGGGCAATGAACGTAGAACACAGTATTGCCGACTACGTGACAAACTATCTTTTACCACAGGCGTATTGGTGATACTTTCGTTAGGGTCGTTTCGTGCTCTTCTGTTCGGCGACTTTCTTCTCGACAGCTATACGACAGGGCGTGTTCGTCGTATTTCTCCTGAGGCGCCTGTGCCGATCCTCGAAGTGCAAACTCAAGAATCGAGGCCCGGCGGCGCCGGCAACGTGGCGCTCAATTTGCGCGCTTTAGGCGGCAGCGTCACCGTATTCGGCCGGTTTGGCGCCGATGAACACGGTGCTAAACTGACCCAAGTACTCGAATTGGCGGGCGTCGATGTTCGGTTCCTTTGTCAAGAACTAGATTACCCCACTCCCGTTAAAAACCGGCTCATTGCAGATAGCCAACAGCTGCTCCGCGTCGATACAGAAAAAGTGGTGCCATTGTCGGCTGCTGTGCAGACAGAGCTTTTAAGCCGATTTCAAAGAGAGATCATCAGTGCTGATGTTCTCGTTATATCTGACTACGGTAAAGGGTGTTTAACGCCCACGCTGATCCAACAACTGTTACAGAGCGCTCAAGAGGCAAACGTACCGACGATTGTCGATCCGAAGGGTACCGAGTTCACCAAGTATCGGGGCGTCGACTTGATCAAGCCCAATTTGACGGAAGCGTATGCCGCGGCGCGTTTGCCCACGACGAGCTCGCTGGATGCAGTAGCCGAAACAATTTTCAATGACACAAAGGCAAAATATCTGCTCATCACCCGATCAGAGGCAGGAATGACGCTTTATGATCAGGCTCTTGCGCGCAGGGATTTTCCCGTACGCAATCGCGAAGTCAAAGACGTAACAGGGGCTGGTGACACCGTTCTTGCCGTCATGGCGTTTGGCCTTGCCCACCAGATTGCTGTCTCACACATCGTCCCTTGGGCCAATATCGCAGCGGGACTTGCTATTGAAAGGCTCGGTTGCGTCCAGATCACAAAGGCTGAAATCGCGTCGGCGCTTTCCGAGAACGGGTGAGTTTCTGCAGTCTTTTTTTGTAAATGACTGTTATTTAAGTCGTTAAAGCTCTTTTTATTATATATTTCTTTAATTTTAATTAATTTATTATTGTTATAATATGTTTTATGAATATTGTTTACGATTCTGTCTTTTCATTACATGGGCTATCTACAGCGAGCGAAGATGAGTTTGCCTATCCGAAACTGGCTGGTGTTGTTTCTATGGTGGCTTCGGGTGGTTTTATGGTCTATCGCGCTTGGCAAAAGTGGGCCTATCAGAGGCAGGTTCGTAAAGTGGCGGAGCGCGAGAGGGCGCTTGCAGCAATTCGCCTAGATCCCTTTGCTCTTGTCCATTTCAAAGCCTACTGTGACGACCTAGAGGTTGTCCTGGCAGCAGTAAGGCAG